>NZ_LUUM01000319.1:0-11245 GCF_001644125.1 Methylosinus sp. R-45379 | reverse complement strand
GCGAAGGCGCGGTCGAACCTCCTTCCAGCTTCGGGAGCAGATTACGTGAGGCACCGGCTCAGCATTCAGGAACATTTCTCGCGAGGCAATGCGGCACGCGCTTTTATTGTTGCTTTGCCGTTAAGCGCTCGAACTCGGAGATATGGGCATCGGCGCAGCGCGCCCAGGAGAATTCCTGCGCGCGGCGGAGGGCCTCCACCTTCAGCCGTCTCCGCTCCGTGGTATCGGTAGCGATGCGCATAATCGCTGCTGCGATGTCGGACGGATCGAGCGGGTTGATCAGCAGAGCGGCGTCGCCGCCGATCTCTTCCGTGCTCGAGCCGCGCGACGTAATGACCGGCGTGCTGCAGATGAAGGATTCCAGAATGGGCAGGCCGAAGCCCTCTGCGAGCGATGGGAAGACCGTGCAGATCGCGCCTTCATAGAGCGTCCACAGATCCTCTTCCGACACGCGCCCGAGAAAATGAACCCGCTTCATCGCATCGGCGGCGGATTTTTCCAGCTCGGTGAGATCGACCTTCCATCCCTCCTGGCCCACGATCAGCATGTGCAGATCACGAACCTCCGGCCTGTTCGCGAGCTGCGCGAAGGCGGCAAGGGCGTTGAGCAGATTTTTGCGCGGCTCGATCGTGCCGACGCAGAGCAGATAGCGCGCATTGCGCGGCAAATGGATGATTTTGCGCAGCTCGCGTCGTAACGCCCGCGCGCTCTCATCTGCAGCCAGATAAGCGACGGAGGTCGATGCGCGCAAGCTCGGCAAGGCGTCGAGAAGCTGACGTTGCGTCGCGCGCGAGTTGCAGAAGATATGATCCGCCGTCAGCAGCTGACGCAGCTGACGCTGGAAAGTGGACACGGCTTCCGCGTCGAACCATTCCGGCCGCTCAAGCGGAAACAGATCGTGCACCATTATGCTTCGCGGCAAGGCCGCAAAACGCGACGGCGTGGCTTCTGCAGGGAAATAAGGCAGCAGCACGATGGCGCGCGGCGGGATCGCATCTGTCTGATGCGCCGCGCGCTCGAGCCAATGTGGCTCGGCCTTGACGAGCATGCTCCACTCGCGCTGCAGCGATTGCGAATGGAAGACGCGCAGGTCGACTCGAGGATCGCGTAGCAGCTCGCTCAGGACATTTTTCACGTAGCGATAGACGCCGGTTCGCGCCTTCGGATCGACGACGGCCATGCAGAGAACGTCGATATTGGCGTAGACGACGATCACATCCTCTGATGCGGGCGTCTCCATCGAAAGCTTTGCGACCGTTTCGGCAAGGGCCTCGAAGCTGCGTGACGCCGCGCCGGCGAGAGCGGCGCGTAGCTCCTCGACGAGGGCTGCGCGTCCTCTCGCCTCGACTAGGCGACGCGCGTCGATAAACGCGCCGCGGGTCGGAATGCGGCGTTGCGCCGCTATCAGGCAGGCCAGCGAAAATTGCGAGTCGGACATCTTCTGCTCAGCATCTGCGTCGGCTCTACCGAACTGCGGCGCTGAAAGCGCAATGTCCAGCTCCGCGATCAGTGGACGATCGGGCCGACTGCGATATTCCTCCGAGCCGGTGAATTCCGCAATGACCGCTTCGCGCGATTTTCCGGTGCTGACCGCATGCGCGTAGCCATGCAATTCATCGTCTCCGCAGCCACGTTGAAGAATATAGGCGTAGGCGAGCAGGACGAACTCGAATATCGGAAGAGATAGGAGAATGTCGAGATCGTCACAGGCGAGAAAGGCCGGATCGACAGGCGGCACGAGGCGCGGCACGAAGGCCTTTTTCTCTTCGATCGACAAAGTCATGAATTTGACGGCGCGCAACAGCTTCGATCGCGTGCGCGCGTCGAATAACGAGAGATAGCGCCCGTAATAGAAAACGAAAGCGCGCGTGCGGTGCTCTGCTGGGCAATATTCCTTCAGAATATGCAGGATCGGGCGCACGAAATTGGCCGAGCGTAGTGAGAAGAATTTCATATTCTTCTTCGAGAAAGGGCCGTCGCCATCGATCGTAAAGCGGTTGTAGAGTCGCGCGCGCAGCGCGATCAGACGCCGTAGGCCGGCCTTTTCGGCGCGCATGGTGAACTCGCTATCCGCATGATAGTGCGGCGCGTTGCGCTGCTCATAAAGACCGATCATCTCGAAGACGGATTTATGCACGAGCGTGCCATTGCCGCACAGATAGTCGACCTCGATCATGTCGACGCCCACTCGCTCTTTCGAGTCGAGCGCGTCCTCATAAAGATTGGCGAAGCCGGTCTGCACGAAGGCGCCGCTCTCCCAGTTATTATATGCGCCAACGCCCCAGAGCCGACCCGGCTCATTAGCGTAGGAGATCACGCTGCCGACAATGGGCGCATCGCTTTCGAGCGCCCCTTCGACGATATTGGCGATGAAATCATCGGGCAGGATAGCGTCGTCATTGAGTGTGAGGATATAGTCGCAGCCGTCTTTCAGCGCTGCCGACACTCCCGAATTCGTCGCCGCCGTCCAATAATGCCAATCCGGGTCGTCGATGACGGTGATTTCGCTCGCACCGAGCGCTCGGAGCGCCTGCGGCGTGCCGTCGGTAGAGCCGGAATCGACGATGTAGAGCCGAAAAAAAGGGTAACTCTGCTTTCTCATGCTCTGCGCAAAGCCGAGCGTCCAATTGCGCCGATTGCGGACCGGCGTAACCACGCCGACGATCGGGTAGATCCGCCCATTTTTTTGCGGCGCGGCCGGCTTCGCGCTGAGGCACTTCGAGGCCGGGGCCGCGTTGCCTTCGAGGTTCGCCAAATCGCGTCGAAGGAAAAGATCTGCCATTCTCATTGTCAGTGACCGGCTTGAGAGTCGGAGAAAGACACGCAGCCGGGAAAGCGCAGACGCGTTCCGCGCGTGCAAAACGCGCTGAGATAGGCGATGTCGCCATTGTGCAGGTCGCCGAGCGGGCCGCCGCGTCGGATCACCGCATCGACGACAGTGAAGCTGTCTCTGCGATGCGCCTCATATTGCAGGACGCCATCGATTTCCGTCGGCGGCGGATCGAGCGTGATATTCGCGACGCCGGCGTCGAGCTGCCCGTGCGTCGCCGAAGGATTGAGATCGAGACCCATCAAAAGCGCGTCGATGATATCGGCCCGATAGAGGGAGGCGCTTCGCGGCAGAATGGTGACGAGCTGATAGAGCGCGTCATTGTAGCGACGGCTGAACTCGCGCGTCGCGAGCTCGCGCGCGTGGGGCTTGGACGAGTCGAGAACGATCAATCGACGCGCCTTCGCGAATAGGGCGCGCAGCGCTTCGTCGCTCAGCAAGGATATGTCGACGCCGACCGTTACCTGAGCCTGTGCGCCGAAGAGATGCGCATGAAAGCGATTTATATCGTCGATCTCGCGCAAGGCCGCTGTCTCGTCCACGCCGAGCGGAGCGAGATAGAGCGCGAAGACGGCGAGATGCTCGATGATCGCGGAGCGTTTCTCGCGCCGTGGAAAGATCGCATCGGCGGCCGCGCCGCGCTTCTTGCGTTCGACGAGACTCTCTATGGCCCCGGTCAGCTGCTCGCCCATTTTTCGTGACGAAAAATTTTCGCCCTGCGCAAAGCCTCTTTCGGCGAGCTCACGGCGAAGGTCCTCGTCGAGCCAAAAGCGCTCTATGTCGTCGGCCACAGCGATCGCGTTTCTTTCGTTCTCGAAATAGGCGCAAGCGTCGCCACAGATCTCTCGGATCGCCGAGGATGTCCCGGTCAAAATCGGAACGCCGAGCTTCATCGCATCGACGAGGGGAATGCCGAAACCTTCGTAAAGCGACGGAAATACCAGGCCGACGCTATGGACAAAATAATGAAGCAGCGTCGATTCCGGGAGGAAGGATTCGGTTCGCACGAGGTCCGTGATACCGAGCTGCGCGGCCGTTGCTTTCAGTTCTGCGACGCGATCTTTCTTCGCGCCCGTGTTGGTCAGCATGATTGGAACGTCGAGGCCTCGCCGGCGGAGCAGGGCGATGGCCTGCAATAAGATCTCGTGGTTCTTGTGAACCCAGGGCACGGCCGGATAAATGAGATAGCGACCGGCGTCGCAGCTCTGGGCGCGTGCGGCGGCGATGTCTTCTCGCGACAGGCCAGCGTCCTCGGCCATGAAGCCGCTGAGATGAGCCACATGGATGCCGTCAACGCCGTAGAATTGCTCGAAGTTGCGTTTCTCGAAATTAGAAATGGCAACGAGAAGATCGGCGCGATCGAACACGTAGCCGTATTCGCGTAGACGCATCGCATTCTCCGTATCGGAGAAGAATGTCGGATGATGCATGTGCTGCAAATCGAGAACGCAACCGAGCACGGGCACATGCTTGGGAATATAGGTTGGCCGTAGCGCGTTCAGCGGGTCGAAATAGCAGTCGCACCATTCGAGATGTTGCGTCATCTGTTCTGTGTCATCGGCGGTCACGACAACGAACTCGGCCTTCGGGTAGCGGTGAGCGAGATCGGCGTGATACGGTGGGGCGGCGACGCGCAGCGAGACGAACTCCGGCAAATGTGTGAGATAGGCTTTGCAGAGGCGGCCGGCTCCGCCGGCACCCTCGGTCTCTGGCAGCAAGCGCACCAGATTCATCAGCAGGCGGACACGACCTTCATTTTCGCGCCGAAGACGCGCAGCTTCCGCCTCGGAGGCTGTCGGCTCGAATGCGAGTCCGAGGAGCGAGAACGTCGGCCTCGAGCCGTCGGCTGGATCGAAACGTATTCGCGTGATCGGCTTGACGAGGCGACAATAGGCAGTGAAGCCGCCATCCGGCTCCTCGAAGAAGCGGAGGGGAAGTCGTTCTGCCTCGGAAAATCCGGATCCTGTGTCGATGTAGAACGAGGCCTCGCCGAGCCGATGTAGTCCGGCACCGCCGATCGCGCGTATCGCATAAGTGCCAGGGGGGAGTGGGATCAAGCCGAAGCCGGCGAGATCGAATTGTGGATCGACGCCGGTGACGTTCCATTCGCCGGCCGTAACCACACCAGCTTCTAGATCGAGCAGAGGGACGATGTCGAAGCTGCGCGGAAAGCGGGTGATGAACTTGCCGAGGTTCATTGATCGGAAGGCTGAAGTGACGAGACTTCGGGTTGATTCACCTATCGACACGTAAACCTCAAGTCGTTGATTTTACCTTTTAATATATCGATATTGCATCAAGTCAACTCGTTCATGACAGAGGTTCGCTCGCGACCAGCGAGAGGAGAAACATAGATTCGCAGCGTCGATCGATAATGCGGCGTGGCCAGCTCCACCGACCGAATAATTCGAAGCTCGGCTAGCGAGAATTCGCTGCGCGCTTCAGGTGACCGGGTCGAGCACCGGGGCGGCGGCCGCTTTCTCCCTGGAGAGGAAAAAGCGATAGGCGTCGGCGACGCCGTCCTCGAGGGAAACCTGCGGCGCCCAGCCGAGCGCGCGAAGCCGGCTCGAATCCATCAGCTTGCGCGGCGTTCCATCGGGTTTCGACGAATCGAACGCCAGCCGGCCCGAGAAGCCGACAGCGCGCTGCACCGTCTCCGCGAGCTCGCGAATCGTCACCTCGGATCCAGCGCCGCAATTGATGTGCTCATAGCCATCATAATGGTCGAGGCAGAACACGACGCCACGCGCGAGATCGTCGACATGCAGAAATTCCCGCAGCGGAGTCCCGGTACCCCATATGACGACCTCGTCGCGCTTAGCCGCTTTGGCCTCGTGGAACTTGCGAATCAGTGCGGGCAGCACATGGCTCGTCTGCAGGTCGAAATTATCATTCGGCCCGTAGAGGTTGCAGGGCATTACGGAAATGTAGCTGCGGCCATATTGCTTGCGATAGGCTTGGCATAGCTTGATGCCCGCGATTTTCGCGATCGCGTACCACTCGTTGGTCGGCTCCAGCGGGCCTGTCAACAGCGCATCCTCGGTGATCGGCTGTGGCGCGAATTTCGGGTAAATGCAGGACGATCCGAGAAAGACCAGACGGCTTACTCCCGCTGCATGAGCGGAGTGAATAATGTTGGTCTCGATGGCGAGATTATCATAGATAAAGTCGGCCGGATAAGTATCATTGGCGTAGATGCCGCCGACTTTCGCCGCGGCGAAGATGATCGCATCCGGGCGATTTTGCTTCAGCCAAACTTCCACGGCGATCTGATTGCGTAGATCAACCACCGAACGGTCCGCTTTGAGGACGACTTCTCCTTTCGCCTCAAGATGCCTAGTCACGGCGGAACCGACCATACCTTTGTGTCCTGCAACCCACACTCGGCGCGTGTCCGCCATTTATGACTACCCCTCTCCGGCCTAGGGCTCGCCCACATTCTCGGAATAGAGCCGTGGAATTTCTACTGCAGATACGTCCCGGAGCGCAAACAAAAAATTGCTTACGCCTATTGATCAGCTTGGTTTTGTGAGGTGGAACAGCGTGCTGTCCGGCTGGAAGCGCAGCCAGAACCAGGCGAGTTCCACCAAGCACGCCCGCAGCCGCTCGGGGGCATGGAAACGTCTACCGGTGGCTGAGCGAGCATTATGATTACGTCGAGGGGAGGATCAAGAAGCAGAAGAACCCGCCTGGCGAAGAGATCGCCCGCGCGGATCGCGCGCGACACGGTTGTCGGGGCGAGGGGGAAGGCTCCAACGACTCGCTCGGTGAGGAAAGTGTGGGCGCGCGTTTGTTGCGACGTGGCGGCGGAACGGGCGGCGCGGGACGCGCTGGCCGAGCGACGGCGCAACTATGCGTCACGGCAACTGCTGGCGCAGCCTCTTATTGTGGAGGCGGCGGGGCGGGCGTTCGTTCCTGTGGGCGGGGCTCAGACGGCGGTGGCGACGACAACGGCGGCTGCGGAGAAGGAGGAAAAGACACAGGTCGCGAGGCGAAAATTGGTATGCTTGTCGAGGACGAGGCCGATGTCGGAATTTTGAGGGGGTGACAGCTTCAGATACGCGCAGGGTCGCGCGAGGCTCGTAGGAGCGATGGGGCGGAAAGAACCGCGCCGCCGCGACAGTCGGAAAGGGAATTGCAATGACCCTGTTGGACGCGGAGGGCGAAGGCTGCGGCGACGTTCGTCGCGGTCGCGTCGTTGGGGCAGAGGAGGCGCGCGGCCTTGAGGGAGATCTGGGGGCGAGCGGGCTTATTGCGTTTCGCAGCGGACGTTTGGGGACGCTTGGTCATGATCGTGATCCTGATTTTCTGGGCCGGGGGTCTCGCCGGCCCGATGCCGGTTTGTTCCCCGCGGTGCGGTCCCTGAAAGCCGAGCCATGAGAGCGGGCCTGCACCAGAGTCCGGCGCCCATCGGGCGGCGGCGGCGCGGGCCGTAGCAAAGCGGAGGACGGCGAGACGCCGACTCCATCGTCGCACATCTTGCGGCACCACCTCGTCGGCCCCCTGCCGTTCGATCGCTTTGATCTACGTCACGACCAGCTCCGCCGGTTGAGCAGTCGCTCGATCCACGACGGCACCGCTGAAGGAAGCGCGGAGTCATGGTTGTGCGACAGTCCGCCAACTGAAACTTCAGCTACGTCCTACGCTCACGTAGGCGAAACCGTGCTTGCGAATATCGGGGGGGAAGTAGACGTTGCGCAGATCGACGATCACCGGCGTCTTCAGCAGCGTCTTAATGCGGTCGAGATCGAGCGCGCGGAAAGCGTCCCATTCGGTGACGATGACCAGCGCATCGGCGCCTTCCGCCGTCTGATAGGGATCCTCGCAGAAGGTCACTTCCGGCATCAGCGGCTTTGCCTGGCTCATGCTCTCGGGATCATAGGCGTAGACCTTGGCGCCGTCGCCGGCGAGCGAGGCCACTATGGCGAGCGAGGGCGCGTCGCGCATATCGTCGGTGTTGGGCTTGAAGGCGAGGCCGAGCAGCCCGATCTTCTTGCCGCGCACCGAGCCGCCGAGCGCCGAGATCACCTTGCGGGCCATGGCGCGCTTGCGGGAATCATTCACCGCCACCACCGTCTCGACGATGCGCAGCGGTGCGGCGTAATCCTGTCCGGTCTTCAGCAGGGCGAGCGTGTCCTTGGGGAAGCAGGAGCCGCCATAGCCCGGCCCGGCGTGCAGGAACTTCGAGCCGATGCGATTGTCGAGGCCGATGCCGCGCGCGACCTCCTGCACATCCGCGCCCACGCGCTCGCAGAGATCGGCGATCTCGTTGATGAAGGTGATCTTGGTCGCGAGAAAGGCGTTGGCCGCATATTTGGTGAGCTCGGAAGTGCGGCGGCCGACGAAGACCAGCGGCGGCTGGTTGAGGCTCAGCGGCCGGTAGATTTCTGACATCACCTCGCGGGCGCGCTCGTCCTCGACGCCGATGACGACGCGGTCCGGGCGCTTGAAATCCTCGATCGCCGCGCCCTCGCGCAGAAACTCGGGATTGGAGACGACGGCGAAATCGGCCTTGGGATTGACCTCGCGGATGAGGCGCTCGACCTCGTCGCCCGTGCCGACCGGAACCGTCGATTTGTTGACGATGACGGTGAATTTGTCGAGCGCGCGGCCGATGGTCTCGGCGGCGGCGTAGACATAGGAGAGGTCGGCGTGACCGTCGCCGCGGCGCGAGGGCGTGCCGACGGCGATGAAGACGGCGTCCGCGCCGCGCACGGCCGGAGTGAGATCGGTGGTGAAGAACAGGCGGTTCTGCTTCACATTATTGGCGACGAGCTCGTCGAGGCCGGGCTCGTAGATCGGAATCTCGCCGCGCAGCAGGCGCTCGATTTTGGAGGCGTCGCTGTCGACGCAGGTCACGACATGGCCGAAATCGGCGAAGCAGGCACCGGAAACGAGGCCGACATAGCCCGATCCGATCATTGTAATATGCATGGTTCCACAGTCCTGGTAATTGGTGAGCCCGCGCCCGACACGAGCACGTGAGTGTTCTACGCATCCTGGCTTGATCTTGTAAAGCAGCATCGTATGCAGGAGCCGCCAGGACATCGACCACTGGCGCGGCACTACCGTCTGCTTTTTAGAACTTCTTCGAAATAGGCAATCGTGCGAACAAGACCTTCTTGCAATGAGACCTTCGGCGACCAGCCGAGCGACTGTTTGGCTATAGTAATATCTGGCCGACGTTGCTTAGGATCATCAGATGGAAGCTGTTCGAATACCAGTGTTGATTTAGAGCCTGTGAGGTCTATGACGAGCTCCGCGAGCTGGCGGATAGTGAACTCACCTGGGTTCCCGATGTTGATCGGTCCCGTGACTTCGTCAGCAGAGTTCATCATGGCTAGAAATCCTTCGATAAGATCATCAACGTAACAAAATGAGCGTGTCTGGTTTCCGTCCCCGTAGATTGTGATCGGTTCGCCACGTAATGCTTGGATGATAAAGTTGGAAACAACGCGTCCATCCTTGACATGCATGCGCGGACCATAGGTATTAAAGATACGTACGACTTTGATCTTCAGTCGGTGCTGCCTATGGTAGTCGAAAAACAGTGTTTCAGCGCAACGCTTGCCTTCGTCATAGCAGGCACGAAGGCCCAGCGGGTTGACATTGCCCCAGTAGGATTCTGGCTGCGGGTGAACAACTGGATCGCCATATACCTCCGATGTGGACGCCTGGAAGATCGGGGCCTTCAAGCGCTTGGCTAAGCCAAGCATATTTATTGCGCCAAGAACGCTAGCCTTTGTTGTTTGAACGGGGTCGAGCTGATAATGAATAGGCGATGCGGGGCAAGCAAGATTGTAAATTTCGTCCACCTCGACGAACAGCGGGTGCGTGACATCGTGGCGAAGTAATTCGAAGTTTGCGTTTGATTGGAGCCGCTCGATGTTTCTACGTTGTCCAGAAAAAAAATTGTCGACACATATAATTTCGTTTCCTGCAGTCTTCAGGAGGCGTTCACAAAGATGTGATCCGAGAAACCCGGCCCCTCCCGTAACCAAAATTCTTCGGCCTGTCATTTTCTGCCCCGGTTTTTCATGATGCTTACTGCAAAGACATCTTTGCGGTAAAAATAAGCGCTACCACTAGACCAATATCATCCCGTAGCAATCCATGCAACTTGGCGCATCGAGTGTCGTAGGACCTCGCCGAGCGCGGAGGTGTGCGTCATTAGATGCCGTAATGGCCCCCGTCCCGAGCCTGACGGCGAAGGACAGCGGCTTGTCTCCTGTATCATGATGAAACGGGGCTTTGGCCGAGGTCGGCCCTCGGGCATGCGGGGCGGATCCGCGCCCGCATCTTCGCGATCGGCTGCGGCTATGAGGACGCCGACGATCTCGACTTTCTACGCTCCGATCCGGCGTTCAAGCTCGCCTGCGGACGCCTGCCCGACACGGGCCGCGATCTCGCCTCGCAGCCGACGCTGTCGCGGCTCGAGAACGCGCCAGCCCTGCGCGATGTGATCCACCTGACCTATGCGCTCGTCGACCAATGGATGGCCTCCTACGACGAGCCGCCGTCCTCCGTCACGCTCGACATCGACGACACATGCGACATCGCGCATGGCCATCAGCAATTGTCGCTGTTCAACGCCCATTATGACGAGCGCTGCTTTCTGCCGATCCATATCTATGACACGCAGAAGAGCCGCCCCGTCGCCATGATCCTGCGCCCGGGCAAGACGCCGTCCGGCGTCGAGGTGAGAGCGCATCTGCGCCGGCTCGTGCGGCATATTCGCAAGTCTTGGCCGGCGACCCGCATCCTGTTTCGCGGCGACGGGCATTATGCGCGGCCCGAGGCGATGGTCTGGTGTGAAGATCACGGCGTCGATTACGTCTTCGGCCTTCCCGGAACCAAGCCGCTGTCCAAGAAAGTCGACGAGACGGCGGACGCTGTCCGCGTCGAGCGCGCCTTCGATGACAAGGACGTCGTGCGCGGCTATGCCGAGACGCGCCATCGCGCCAAGTCCTGGGACAGGGAACGACGCGCGATCGCCCGCATCGAAGCGACGCGGCTCGGCCTCGATATCCGCTTTGTCGTCACCAATCTCCCATATGGCGCGCCGCAATGGCTCTACGACAGTCTCTACTGCGCGCGCGGACAGCCGATGTCGTCGCCAGCGACGAAACCGGCATGCGCATCGAAGGCGTCAACGCGGATCACTGGGTTTTCCGCTGCGATCGCGCGGTCGTGCACGAAGCCGATTTCACCCGCTCCGCCGAGGTCGTGCGCCGGACCATGAACGGCGCGCGGCCGAAGGTATGGCTCTCCGATCGCTACAGCGCCCAGCAGCGCCACGCCGACCGTCAAGCAGGCCTGCCTCGCGCATCTGGCGCGCGAGGTCGCCTACGGCGTCGAGGCGAGAGACGACGCGGCGCCGTTTCGGCTGAAACTCTGGTTCGACCGCGCCTTCGC
>NZ_LUUM01000318.1:0-11465 GCF_001644125.1 Methylosinus sp. R-45379 | reverse complement strand
GCTTCTCGCCGCGCCGGCGCGCGCGGCGCGCGTGCTCGATCTGCGCGCGGGCGGCGGCTTTCAGCCGGTCTCCGTCGCGGTGACGAATTTCTCCGGCGATGAGGCGGCGCGCATAGTGACGAGCGTCATCGTCAATAATTTCAAGCGCTCCGTCTTTCTGCGCCCCATCGAGCCGGGCGCCGTCCCGGAGTCCGCCGGCTCCGAGGCCACGCCCAATCTCGATCTCTTCCGCACGCTCAATGCGCAATATGTCGTCACCGGCCGCTCGCAGCGCAGCCCGGACGGACGGCTCAAGACCGAGTTCCGCCTCTTCGACGTCTCGACCGGCGAGCAGGCCGCGGGCCAGCAATATGTGACCGATTCCGCCAATATGCGCCGCGTCGCGCATCTCGTTTCGGACGCCGTGTTCACGCGCATCACCGGCGAGAAGGGCTTTTTCGACACGCGCGTCGTCTTCGTCGATGAGAGCGGCCCGAAAGAGCACCGCCGCAAGCGTCTCGCCATAATGGATCAGGACGGCGCCAATGTGCGCTATCTGACCCGCGGCGAGGAGCTCGTCGTCACGCCGCGCTTCTCGCCGTCCTCGCAGGACGTCACCTATATGTCCTTCGGCTCCGCCGATCCGAAGGTGCTGCTGCTGAACATAGAGAGCGGCCAGCGCGAGGTGGTCGGCAATTTTCCGGGCATGACCTTCTCGCCGCGCTTCTCGCCGGATGGCCAGAAGATCGTGATGTCGCTGTCGCAGGGCGCCGCCACCAATCTCTATGCGATGGATGTCCGCTCGCGCACGACGACCCGCCTCACCGACACCAACGCCATCGACACCTCGCCCTCCTATTCCCCGAGCGGCGGCGAGATCGTCTTCGAATCCGATCGCGGCGGCTCGCAGCAGATTTACGTGATGGGCGGCGGCGGCGGCAGCGCGCGGCGCATCTCCTTCGGCCAGGGCCATTATTCGACGCCGGTGTGGTCGCCCAAGGGCGATTACATCGCCTTCACCAAGCAATCCTCCGGCTCCTTCGGCATTGGCGTAATGAAGCCGGACGGCTCCGGCGAGCGCATCCTCACCGAAGGTTTTCATAATGAAGGCCCGACCTGGGCGCCGAACGGGCTGTTCCTGATGTTCTTCCGCGATCCGGGCGGCGGCGGCGGCGCCAAGATTTTCATGGTCGATATTTTCGGCCGCTCGGAATTCCCCGTGCCGACGCCGTCCTACGCGTCTGATCCGTCCTGGGGACCGTTGCAGGAGTAGTCTAGCCGCTGGACGCCCCCCTCCCCAGCCCTCCCCCGCTGCGCGGGAGAGGGAGCGGATTCGGCCCTTCACACAAGTTTGCGCAATGCTTGCCGCCTCCCCTCTCCCGCGCAGCGGGGGAGGGTACGGGAGGGGGCGAGCCCTACTCTTTATCCAAAGGCCGATACGCATCGGCGACGCCGCCGATCAAATTGGCGGACAGCAGCAATTCCGTCGAAATCTCCCCGCCCACGGCGCGCAGCCGCACGCCCCGCGCCATCGCCTCGCTCAGCGCCCGCCGCGCCGCAACGGCCTGCTCGATCGATACCGCGGCAAAGGAGAACGCATCCCCCGGCCGCCGCTGCGCAAGACGGCCGATATCGGCGCCGATGACATTGGCGATCTTCGGATAGCCGCCGGTCGGCTGGCGATCGGCCATCAGCACGAGCGGCGCGCCGTCGCCCGGAACCTGGATCGCGCCGAGCGCCACCCCATCCGAAACAATGTCATGGCCCTTGGCGTGGGCGAGGCGCCCGCCTTCCAGCCGATAGGCCATGCGATCGCTGCGCTGCCCGACCCGCCAGCGCGCCGACAGAAATTCGCCGATCGCCTCTTGCGAAAAATAATCCGCCTGCGGTCCGAGCACGGCGTGGATCGGCTCCTCCCCAGAGGCGAGCCAGGGCGCCTCGAGCGCCTGCAATTCTCGCGGCGGCGAGGCGAGATCGGCGAGCGGCAGAACATCGCCGGCGCGCAAGCCCCGCCCCTCGAGCCCGCCCATGAAAGAGCGCGTATGTGTCGCGAGCGAGCCCAGCGTCGGCGGCAGATCGATGCGGCCCGCGATGGCGACATAGCACCACGCCCCGCTCCGCCCCGCGCGAATGGTAAGCCGCGCGCCCGGCTCCAGCGAGAGCGCGCAAGCGAAGGGAAGCGGCGCGCCGTCGAGGCGAATGTCGAATTCGCCGCCGGCGATGGCGAGGCCGATGGTTTCGCCTTCCGCCGTCAGCTCCAATCCGCCGAGCGAGACCTCGATCGTCGCTGCGCCCATAGCGGCGCCCGCCGCGAGATTGGTGGCGGCATAGGCGCGCGCGTCCATCGGCCCGGCCGGCGTGACGCCGAAGCGCAGGCTGCCGCGCCGCCCGGAGTCTTGCAGAGTGACGCCCGGCCCCACCGCGCGGAGGATCAGCCGTGCGCTCATCGCGTCGTCTCGCGCCGCGCGATCATCTCGCCGCGCGCGCTTTTCTCCTCGAGCGCGCGAAATGTCGCTTCGTCGATCGGCTCGAAGCGAAGCGCATCGCCGACCTCGACGAAAAAGGAGGGATCACGTTCGGGTGCGAAAAGGCGCTCGGGCGTGCGGCCGAGGACATACCAGCCGGTCGGCATGGGATCGGCGCCGATGAGCGAGAGGCCGCCGCCGATGAGCACCGCCCCTCGCGGCGTCGGCCCGCGCGGGGAGGCGCGGCGCGGAATTGCGAGCGCCTCCGGCAGGCCGCCGAGATAGCACCAGCCCGGCGCGAAGCCATACATATAGGCGCGAAAATCGGCGCCCGAATGAAGCTCCGCAATGCGCTCGGGCGAAAGCGACAGCGCATCGCCCGCCGCCGCGATATCCTCGCCATGCGGCGGCGCGTAGCAGCACGGAATGATCCAGCGGGCGCTCGGCGCAGCGTTCTCCTGCGGCGCTCTCTCGAGCGCCTCGACATGGGCGACGAGCGCGGCGCGCGTGAGCGCCAGCGGATCGTAATGGATCATCAGCGAGCGATAGGTCGGAACCGTCTCGACGATTCCCGCCAGCGGCGCGGCGCGCAGTGCGGCGTCCAGCGCCAGCACCTCGGCGCTGATCGCAGGATCGACGCTATCGCCGAATTCGACGACCAGCGCCGCCTCGCCGGCGTCGAGACAGCGCGGCGCGACATAGCGCATCGCCTCATGTCTCCGAGGGCGCAAAGGGCAGAAGCTGATAGCCGGCGCGCTCGAGCGCATCGCGCAGACGCCGTGTCATATCGACAGCGTGCGACGTGTCGCCATGCACGCAAATGGAGTCGATCGGCGTCGGCAGACGCTTGCCGCTCTCGGTGACGATCGCCTGCTCGTTCAACATATTGAGCGCGCGCGCCGCGGCCCAATCCGGATCATCGATCACGGCGCCCTTCTGGCCGCGCGGCTTGAGCCGTCCGTCATCGAGATAGGCGCGATCGGCGAACACCTCATGCGCAATCGTGACGCCGGCGTGCTCGGCCGCCGCCACCTGCTCGCTGCAGGCGATGGCCAGCAGAGTGAGGCTGGCGTCGACGGCGCGCGTCGCCCGCGCCACGGCGAGCGCGATCTCCGGCTCGACCTCCGCGACATTGGCGAGCGCGCCATGGCATTTCACATAAGTGAGGCGATGGCCGCTGTAATGCGCGAGCGCCTGCGCCGCGCCGATCTGATAGGCGACGAGACGCTCCACCTCGGCGGCGGAATAGGGAATGCGTCGCCGGCCGAAACCGGCGAGATCGGGAAAGGACACATGCGCGCCAATGGCGACGCCGCGCGCTTTCGCCAGCGTGAAGCAACGCGCCATTATGTCCGGATCGCCGGCGTGATAGCCGCAGGCGACATTGGCGGAGGTCACGAGGTCGAGCATGGCCTCGTCGTCGCCCATGCGCCAGGCTCCGAATCCTTCTCCGAGATCGGCGTTGAGATCGACTGTCACTGTCCCTCGGCTCCCCCGCGCGGCGCGTCCTCGGCGATGTCCTCGTTCCAGATCGACGGATTGGCCGCGATATAGTCTCGCATCAATTCCCGGCAGCGCGCGTCATCGAGCACGATCACCTCGACGCCGTGGTCGCGGAGAAACTGCTCATTGCCGCCGAAATTGCTGTTCTCGCCGATGATGACGCGCGGAATCTTGAACTGCACGATCGTCCCCGCGCACATCATGCAGGGCGAGAGCGTCGTGTAGAGCGTCGTCTCTCGATAGGAGGCGCGGCGTCCGGCGTCGCGCAGGCAATCCATCTCGCCATGCAGAATAGGATCGCCCTGCTGCACACGCCGATTATGGCCGCGGCCGAGCATGCGCGCGCCTTCGGCGAGAACGGAGCCGATCGGCAGGCCGCCCTCGTCGAAGCTCTTCTTCGCCAAGCGAAACGCTTCATCCATGCAGACGATATCCGACGCTCTCATCGAAATCCCCTTTCCGGCGTGGCGCCGGCGGGGCCTCGCTATTCCGCCGCGAGCACTTGCGGCGGCGGAAAGGCGACCTCGATCAGCGTCCCTTGGTTCTTGCGGCTCTTGATCGAGAAGGAGGCGCGATTGGCCTCGATCAGCGCTTTCGTCACCGGCAGGCCGAGGCCCGTGCCGCCGCGCGACGAGCCGATCTGCCGGAAGGGCTCGAGCGCCGTCTCGATCTCATTCTCGGACATGCCGATCCCTGTGTCCTTCACGCGGATCACCACATATCCGGCGTCGGTCAAGGCGCTCGACACGATCACCTGTCCGCCCGCCTCGTTGAACTTCACCGCGTTGGACAGAAGGTTCAGCAATATCTGCCGCAGCGACCTGCCGTCGGCAAGGATGCGCGGCAAGCGCGGCCACAAGGACAGGCGGATCACCACACGGCTACGGTTCGCCTGCGGCTGCATGATCGACACGCATTCGGAGATGACGGCGTTGGCGTCGATCCGCTCGACGTCGAGCTCGAACTTGCCCGCCTCTATCTTGGAGAGATCGAGCAGATCGTTGACGAGGCTCAGCACATGCTCGCCCGATGTGTGGATGTCCTTGAGATATTCCTTGTAACGATCATTGCCGAGCGGGCCGAAGCGCTCCTCCATCATCACCTCGGCGAAGCCGATGATGGCGTTGAGCGGCGTGCGGATCTCATGGCTGACCTTGGCCAGGAAATCGGTCTTGGCGGCGCTGGCGCGCTCGGCCTCGTGGCGGGCGGCCTCGAGCTCGTCGTCGGAGCTGCGACGGCGGATGACATGGAGAATGACGCAGCGCCTCAGCTCCGGCGGCGGGCCGAGCGGCGCCAGCGTCAGCTGCACCGGGATGACCTGACCATTGCGTCCACGCGCCTGCACCTGCAGCCCATCGCCCAGATCGCGGCTCGTCGGGCGACGGAGAAAATCGGCGACCACGCCTTGATCGGCGTCGCAGAACAGCGAGGCGAGGCCAGAGCCGAGCAGCGCGCGCGGCTCGCCGCCGATGAGCCGGCCGAGCGCTGCGTTGACGCTGCGCAGCCTGCCCTCGGCGTCGACCACCACAACGGCGTCGCCCATGGCGTCCAGCGTCGCGCGCAGCTCCTCCGCCTCATGACGGCGGCTCTCCAGCTCCTTGCGCAAGGCGCCGGCGCGCGCGCTCTCCGGCGCGGCGACGGAAGCCGCGCTGCGCAGCGTGACGAGAGTGGCGGCCAGACCGTCCCATTGGATCGGCTCGAGCCGAACATCGGCCTCCAACGGCTCGCCGTCGCAATCGAGCACCTCGACGACCCCGCCCGCGGTTCCGTCCGCCGCGGTCGGCGGGCGCCGGCCGGCGAAGAGCCGCGTCGCGCCGCCATCGCCGGTCAGCGCCGCGGCGTCGCCATAGCCGAGATAATCGAGCAGCGTGCGATTGGCGTAGAGCGCCTCCGCCCCGCGCGCGACCATGACGCCTATGGGCAGCCGATCGAGCAGAGCGGCGGCGCGCGAGAGATCGCCCGGAAAGGCGCTATTCTCATTGGAGGGCAGAGGCTCTTGGGACGGCGCGGCCTCGTGGGACGGCTCCTCGAAAGGCTCCGATTCGGGCGCGGGCTCCGCCGAGACGGCGGTCGCCTGCCCCATCGCCTGCTGCCCGGTCGCCTGCTCGATCGTCTCGAACAAATCGCGCACCGAGCCCTTGGCCGGCTTTTGCGCGGCGGAAGCGAGCGCGCGGGCGATTTCGTCGAAAGCGGTGCGCTCGCTCGGCGACAGAGACTCGCCGATGGAGGCGGCGGCCTCCTCGAGGCGCGGCAGCGGCCGCAGCGGCACGATCTTGGCGCCGAGGAGCGCCGGCGTCTGCTCCGTCTCGGCCGGGGCGGTCTGGATCGGGACGGCCTCGGCCAGCGGCTCCAGCGCAGTGGCGGGCTCTTCCGCTGGCGGCGGCGTCAAATCGGGCTCTGGCTCTGGCTCGCGCTCCGGCTCTTGGCGCAGCCGATCCACATGCAGCACGCCATAGCCCTGATAGCCGCCGAAATGACGGCCGTCGTCGAAGACCGGCAGAGCGCCGAGTGTCACAGGAACGCGGGCGCAGCCGCCGTCGAGCGGCCAGTCCAGCTCCACCCCGCTCCAGGAGCGGCGCGAATCGAAGGCGTCGGCGAGGCGTTCATCGGGCGCGAGTCGCAGCCGGCTCGCCAGCTCGAGAAACGGACGTCCGGCAATGTCGCCATTTTCGCGCCCGACCACATCGGCGAGGGCGGCGGTGACATCGAGCACCCGTCCCTCGGCGTCGGAGCGCCAGAGGAAACGTTCCGGCCGCGGCGGACGGGCGGGCGGCGGCTCGATCACAGGCTCGGGAGCTGCGCGGGACTCGGCTACAGCCTCTGGCTCGGCGATCACGGCCTCGGGGACAGGAGCTTCGGCTGGCTGAACCAGCGGAGTCTCATTCGCGGCGGAGCGCATGCCGAGCATTGCGACCAGAAACAGCGGCGCCGAATCCTCGGACGTCAGCCTGCGGCACAGAACCGTCGCCGTCTGCGCGATTGGGCCGAAGGAGAAACGCAGCCGCTCCAGCCGCGGCGCGGCGGCGTGGCTTTCCGCCCCCGCGAGCTCGCGCAGCCGGCGCGCGCCGGGCTCGTCGCCGCCGAACAGCCGGTCGCCGAGCGCGACGAGATCGCCGCCGAAAACGGATATGGCGGATTCATTGGCGTGGATGATCGCCAGCGGCTCGCCCGCGGCGGCGACGATCGGCGCGCCGGACGCCTCGAGCGCGGCGAAGGCCGGATCGGCGCCGATCTGCGTGGCGACCGCCTCGCTCTCGATCCTGTCGTGCTCGCTCATATCGACAGCGCCTCTTCAGACGCGACAAGCGCCGGAAGCGGCGCGGAACAAAACGACGCGGAACGCGCGTCGCGGCCGATCAAGGTGAAGGATCGGTTAAAGGAAACTTAAAGGTTCGTTGCGGCTTGGTCTATGCGGCGCAGGACATTTTAACAAGCTTCGACGATTCATGATGAACGGATGCGCCGCCCCTAGACCACAATTATGTTGCAATGCAACATGAGTTGAGCCATATTCGGCTCGGCCGGCGCCCCTTCTTCGGCCGACGGGCGTTCGAGCCGACCCGACCAGAAGGAAGCATTCGTGAGCGAACCGATCTATCAGATACCGAACGAAGTCCGCGACTTCGCCGAAAAGAGCGTCGAGCAGGCGCGCAAGGCGTTCGAGGGATTCGCCGGAGCCGCGCAAAAGGCGATCGGCTCCGTCGAGACGACGACAGCCACCTTCCAGGTCGGGGCCAAGGATGTGAGCGCCAAGGCGCTCGGCTACGCCGAAGCCAATGTGAATGCGGCTTTCGATCTCGCGCAGAAGCTTCTGCGCGCCAAGGATCCCCAGGAAGTGCTCCAGCTGCAGGCGGAGTATGTGAAGAGCCAGGTCGAGGCGATACAGTCCCAGGCCAAGGATCTCGGCGCTGCGCTGCAAAAAGCGACGACCGGCAAGTGAGTTGCCGACGGCGCCGCGCCGATGACGCGCGGCGCCTCGACGAAACGCGCTGCGGCGCGTCTCGGCGGCGTGAGTAGAGGCAGCGTCGAGTAGAGCGGCGTTTCCGCGGAGCTTTCGAGCGCCGAAGGCGATTCGGGCGCGACACTAACTGCCGACACCAGCACGAAAGGAGCCCGAAGCGATGGCCACCCATACGAGAGGTTCTTCCAAGCGCCCGGCGCCGCCGAAGGAGCCGCCGATTACCCTCAAGGACGCGCTGGACGACGATGAGCACGAGACGGCCCCGCTGGAGGCCGCGTCGCCCGTCGAGATCGACGCCGTCGCCGCCGCTCTGGAAGCCGCCGAGATCGAGGCCGTGACCGCCGCCTTGGAACCCGTCGAGTTGGCGCTGACGCCGGCCGAGCTTGCCATCGAGGTCCCTGCCGAGACCGCGACCGCGCCGGAGCCTGTTTTCGACATAGCGCCGGAGCCGGCGCTCGAGACGGCGGCTGAACCTGTCCTCGAGACAATCGCGGAACCCGCCCTCGAGGTCGTTGCGGAACCGATCGCCCAAGCGCCGATCGCGCCGGTGACCATCGTCGCCGCGACAATCGAGACCGCGCCCGCCAAGGCCGAGCCGCTCGACCCGAGCCTCTGGTCGTTGAAGACATTCGATCTCGTGAATGAGAACGCGACCGCCGTTTTCGATCTGGCGCTGGCCCTCGGCCAAGCGCGATCGGTGAGCGATGCGCTGGAGGCGCAATCGCGCTTCGCGAGCGAGCGCTACTCGACTTTCCTCAAGCGCGCCAATGAGCTGGTGGAATTGTCGAGCCGCTGGTCGCCCTTCCGCTTCGCTGTCTCCGCCTTTGTGGCGTGAGCCCCGCGAAATACTCCTCGCCCGGCCGGATGCGCCGGGCGGAGCGCTCTGATCTCTACAGCGTCGCCTCGATCAGCGCGCGCAGCTCCGGCGTCGCCTCCGGCATGACGCCGAACCAGTCGCGGAACGCCGGCCGCGCCTGATGGATCAGCATGCCGAGCCCATCGACCGCGACATTGCCGCGGGCGCGGGCCGCGGCCAGCAGCGGCGTCTCCAGCGGCGCATAGACGATATCGGAGACGAGCGCTTCCGCCGGCAGGCGATCCAAAGGCAGATCGAGCGGCGGCTCGCCCACCATGCCCTGATTCGTCGTGTTCACCAGCAGGCCGGCGCCGGCGAGGCCGTCGGCGCGTTCTTCCCAGCGATGCGCCGTGACCGGAGCGCCGAAATCCGCTGCGATCTTCTGCGCCCGCTCGAGCGTGCGGTTGAACAGCCGCACCTCGGCCGCGCCGGAATCGATGAGCCCGGCGATGACCGCCCGCGCCGCTCCGCCCGCGCCGATCACCACCGCCGGCCCGGCGTCCGCCCGCCACATGGGCGCGGCGGCGCGCAGCGAGGCGGTGAAGCCGAAACCGTCGTAATTGCGGCCGACGAGCGTCCCGTCCTCCTCCACCACCACGCAATTGACCGCGCCGATGCGCGTCGCGCTCGCGTCGAGAACGTCGACGATGGCGAGCGCCGCCTCCTTATGCGGGATGGTGAGATTGCAGCCCGAGAAATTCAGCGCCGGCAGCGCGCGCAGCGCCGCCTCGAGCCGACCCGGCTCTATGGCGAGCGGCGCATAGGCGCCGGCGAGACCATAGCGGGCGAGCCAGTAATTGTGGATTTTGGGCGAGCGCGAATGCGAGATCGGCCAGCCCATCACGCCGGCAAGGAGAAAGCGGTCCTGCCCATGCATCGGTCTCTCCCCGCTTTTCCTCCCGCCCGCGGCGCCTATTGCTTCGCCGCGCAGGCCCCCTGCCCCTGCGCGGAGAGCGCAGAGAAGAGCGCGGCATCGGCGTCGAGGCCGGGATTGCCGGCCGTCAGAAGCTTCTCGCCATAAAAGATGGAGTTGGCGCCGGCGACGAGGCACAATATCTGCGCCTCGCGCGAGAGGCCGGAGCGGCCGGCCGACAGGCGCACGCGGGATTTCGGCATGAGGATGCGCGTCGTCGCGATCATGCGCACCAGCTCCAGCGAATCCACCGGCGGGCGGCCCTCGAGCGGCGTGCCTTCTATGGCCGCCAGCGCATTGATCGGCACGCTCTCGGGATGCGGATCGAAGGAGGCCAGAACCTGCAGCATATGGGCGCGGTCGCGCACGCTCTCGCCCATGCCGATGATGCCGCCGCAGCACATTTCTATGCCGGCGCGGCGCACTGCGGCGAGCGTCTGCAGTCGATCCTCATAGGTGCGGGTGGTGACGATCTCGCCGTAGAACTCCGGCCCAGTGTCGAGATTATGGTTATAGGCGGTGAGGCCCGCCTCCACGAGACGCTCGGCCTGGCCGTCGTCGAGCATGCCGAGCGTGACGCAGGCCTCCATGCCGAGCGCTCGCACGCCGCGCACCATCTCCAGCACGGAGTCGAAACGCTCGCCCTTGGGCGCCTGGCGCCAGGCTGCGCCCATGCAGAAACGATCCGCCCCGGCCTCCCGCGCGCGCTTGGCGGCGTCCAGAACCTCGTCCACCTGCAGCAGCTCGACGCGGTCGAGCTTGACCTCGCGGTGATGCGCAGATTGCGAGCAATAGGAGCAGTTTTCCGGGCAGCCGCCTGTCTTGATGCTGAGCAGCGCCGCCTTCTGCACGTCATTGGGATCGAAGAAGCGGCTGTGCAGTGCGCTCGCCCGCGCGATCAGCTCGAGCAGAGGGGCGTCGTGGATGGCGACGATCTCCTCCAGCGTCCAATCGTGACGGAGAGTGAAATCGGCGGGAGCGTTCATCGATCGGAGCCTCTCTGCGGCGTGGTTTCAGCGCGACTTTTTGGCGACGCGGCGCTCATTGCGCGTGAGCGGACGTTGCGGCTCATCCTCCTCCCCGCCGGCGGCGGAAGGCGCGGAGGGCCGCGGCTTGCGCTGGAGCTGCGGATCGGCGCCGCGCAGAATGGCATAGACGACATAAGCGGCGACGGCCAGATCGAAACCGGTGAGGCCGAGCGTGAACCACGCCGGCGCGAACTCCGAGCCCGTGCCGAAATAATGGAACTGCAGATGCCAGAAGGGATGCAGAGCGAAGCCGATGGCGAGCCACCAGGGCGAGCCGACGAGGCCCAGCAGCCCGAAGGAGCCGAAAATAGCGAGGCCGGTCATTTCGATGCCGAACCAGGCCTTTGCATTGTCCGAGGCGAAGGCGAAGCCGACATAGAGCGCGGCCGTGGCGATGAGCCCATAGGCCAGCGCGCGGCGGGAGCCCGCCTGCGGATAACGCTCCGACCAGCGCGCGAAAAAGGCGAAAGCCACGCCGATGAGCGCGCCGACGGCGGCGGGAATCAGAATCGAGGACGCGTCTTCCATGGTCGAGCACTCGGATAGGGTTACGGCCGCAGCGAGGTCTATAAGTCGGACGGGCGGAGGCGACAAGGGAGGGAGCGGGATGGCGGGATCGGCGGGAGATGGCGGCGCTGTCGCCCATCAGAGCGATCGGGTGAAGGTTTCCTCATCCTGAGGAGCCGCGCAGCGGCGTCTCGAAGGACGAGGAAACCTTCATGCCCGGCCATCTGAAGCTCCCCCTCGTGCTTCCCTCCTC
>NZ_LUUM01000317.1:0-26836 GCF_001644125.1 Methylosinus sp. R-45379 | reverse complement strand
CTGTTTAGATAATGAATATAGTCCGGGCCGGTGACAGCGCGCAGCTCGACGCGTCCGTCTTCGATCTCCAATGTTTTGACCTGTTCGGCGCGATTCGACGTCAAGCCGTATTGGAGGTTAATTCCGGCGAGCGGCGCCGGGAGCTGGCGGAGGTAGGCGGCCGGTGCGCCGACCAGGCTCGCGAGCTGACCGAAACTCCAATGCGTCGGCGCGATCGGCGCGTCGGAGCCGGGCAATGTCAGAGTGAGGCGCTCCGCGTTGCAGCGGTCGGCCTCCACCCGGATCGCCGCGCTCTCCACCGTTCGGGTCCGGCTGCGCTCGGTCCGTCCGCGCACTGCCGCGTAGAGGTCCGACAGGGACTGAAAGCGCTCGTCTGGCGGCCGGGAGAACCACTCTGACGATACGCGGCCGACGCGCTCGCCGCGGCTCACGTCTACCTTGTAGCCGGGTGTATGATCGCGCACGGCGTCCAGAATTTGCACCTTGGTCATTGGGGCATTCCACGACGGGCGCCGGAGGCCTCTCCTCCAGCCCTCAACCCGTCCACGGAAACCCGATCCGCACTCTCACTCTAAAGGGTGGGGTTCCCCTTGCAGATGAGGTCGGCCGAGACGCTGGCTTGGCCGAAGGGTAAGACATTCCCCAGATGATATCTGACCCCATCCTGACCCCGCCCTTGACCTGCGCAGCACGGTGAGGCTAAAAAGTATATGGATACATTATTTGTGTCCGGATAGCAGCTATTCGGTAGCCGGCTGGAGAGAGCTTGATGGCGCAAGCCGCCGCGGCATTGAAATGGGGGGTGGAGCAGCGGCTCGAGTTCATCGAGTTCCGCCTCTTTTGGGAGGGCGGCGTCAATCGCGCCGACATCATGGAGATGTTCGACGTGTCGGTGCCGCAAGCCTCGAAGGACCTCACACTCTATCAGGAGCGTGCGCCGAACAATGCAATCTACGACAAGAGCGCAAAGCGCTACGTCGCCAGCAACCGCTTCCAGCCGTGTTTTCTGAAGCCTGATCCGGCTGCCTATCTCAACCAGCTCCGATCGGTTTTCGAAGGAATCATCGACCGATCCCATGCCTGGATCAGGCAGTCTCCGTCCTACGACGCTGCGCCCACGCCTGTTCGCGGCGTGAACGCAGGGATCCTGCGCAGCGTCATGGCGGCAATCCGTATGTCACAGGCCATCGAGATTCGCTACCAGTCGCTCTCCCGCCCCGAACCTCGTTGGCGGTGGATAGCGCCGCACGCGATCGGCTTTGACGGCTTTCGGTGGCACGCCCGGGCCTACTGCGAGACCGACCGGACGTTCAAGGATTTCCTGCTCTCGCGGATGCTGGAGACGCGCGACACGAGGACGAGCGAAGTCGCGCCCGACACCGATGACGATTGGCACGAGTTCGTCACCCTTGAGATCGGTCCTCATCCCGAGCTTTCCGAAACACAGAAAAAGGTCGTCGCTCTCGATTATGGGATGCGCGGAGATAAGGCGAAAATCCGTGTACGGAAGGCGCTGCTCTACTATGCACTGAAGCGTCTCGGTCTCGACACCGCTCCCGCCGTAAGGCGCCCCCAAGATCAGCAGATCGTACTCCTGAACCGGGGGCCGGAACTCGCCGCCGTCGGGGCGACGGCGGTGGAGGGCTGAATGGCGGTCCTCGAAGACCTCAAGCCCGGCGGATCGATCCGCGGAGTCCTGCCCAGCGGAGTCGTGACGGTGGTAAACGTTCAATGGTTCGGATCCGACGCCATCGAACTGACCTACAAGGACGCGGCGGGCAAGGTCGGTAACGAACTGCTCTACCGGGATCGGGAGGCGGATCTCGAAATCGTCGAGGAAGGACGGCCGTGGAGCTTCGATGGGGACGGCGCCCTTTTCCGGCTTGTGTCCGAGGCCCAGCGCATTCACCTCGCCCATCTGTTCGACCCGGTCCTGGCGGTTCACACCTCCGTCGTCGAGCCGCTGCCGCATCAGATCACGGCCGTCTATGAGAGCATGTTGCCGCGCCAGCCGCTGCGGTTCCTGCTCGCCGACGATCCGGGCGCCGGCAAGACCATTATGGCGGGACTCCTCATCAAGGAGCTGATCGCCCGTGGCGACCTACAACGCTGTCTCGTCGTCTGCCCAGGTAGCTTGGCGGAGCAATGGCAGGACGAGCTCTATCGCCGATTCAATCTGCCCTTTGACATACTGACCAACGACAAGCTGGAGGCGGCGCGCACCGGCAACTGGTTCCTGGAGACCAACCTCGCCATCGCGCGGCTCGACAAGCTCGCTCGCAGCGAGGACGTCCAAATCAAGCTGCAAGCGCCCGATTGCCGATGGGATCTCGTCGTGGTCGACGAGGCGCACAAGCTCTCCGCCACCTTCTTCGGCGGCGAGATCAAATACACCAAACGCTACCGGCTCGGGCAGCTCCTCTCGCAGCTCACGCGGCATTTCCTCCTGATGACTGCGACGCCGCACAACGGCAAGGAGGAGGACTTTCAGCTCTTCATGGCTCTCCTCGATGGTGATCGCTTCGAGGGCAGGTTCCGCGATGGCGTGCATGTGGCCGACGTCTCGGACCTGATGCGGCGCATGGTGAAGGAGAACCTGCTGAAGTTCGATGCAACGCCGCTGTTCCCCGAGCGCGTCGCCTACACCGTCCCCTACAAGCTTTCGGACGCGGAGGCCGCGCTCTACAAGGCTGTCACCGAATATGTGCGCGAAGAATTCAATCGCGCGGAGGCGCTGGAGAATGATAAGCGCGCCGGAACGGTTGGTTTCGCGCTGACCATCCTTCAGCGCCGTCTCGCCTCGTCCCCCGAGGCGATCTACCAGTCCCTGCGGCGCCGACGTGAACGGCTTGAAAGCCGGCTACGTGAGCTGGAGGTGCTGCATCGCGCCGGTCAGGTCGGCGGCGTGTTCGACACGCGCACCCCGTTGCTCGATCGGGAAGACGTCGAGGACTTGGACGACGCGCCCGACGCCGAACTGGAAGCGACCGAGGAGCAGGTCCTCGATCAGGCAACGGCGGCGCGCTCGATTGAAGAGCTCCGGATCGAGATCGAGACGTTGAAGCGTCTTGAAGCGCTAGCGCTCTCGATCCGGCGGAGCGGCGAGGACAAGAAATGGCGCGAGCTGGCGGCGCTGCTCGGCGAGATTTTCACGCCAGCATCGATCACGAACGGCTTCGCGGAAGAAGCCGCAGCCTATGACGCGGGCTTGCCTGAGCCGCCCAAGCCCACGCCCTCGCCACACCAGAAGCTGGTCATTTTCACCGAGCACCGCGACACGCTGAATTACCTGCAATCGCGGATCGGCACGCTGCTCGGACGCGATCAGGCAATTGTCGTCATTCATGGTGGTATGGGGCGGGAGGAGCGCATGAAGGCCCAAGAAGCCTTCCGCCACGATCCCGAGGTCCAGGTGCTGCTGGCGACCGACGCCGCTGGCGAAGGCATCAATCTCCAGCGCGCTCACCTTATGGTGAATTACGACCTGCCCTGGAACCCGAACCGGCTGGAGCAGCGCTTCGGGCGCATTCACCGCATTGGCCAGACTGAAGTCTGCCACCTCTGGAATCTGGTCGCCGAGGAGACTCGCGAGGGTGATGTTTATCACAAGCTGCTGGACAAGCTGGCGCAGGCGCGCAGCGCGCTGGGCGGACAGGTCTTCGACGTGCTCGGCAAGGTGCAGTTCGAAGGGCGCTCATTACGCGAGCTGCTGATCGACGCGATCCGCTATGGCGATCAGCCGGAAGTTCGAGCGCGGCTGACCAAGGTTGTCGAACACGCCTTCGACAAGGACGCCCTGCGGGACCTGCTGGAAAACCGCGCGCTGGCGCACGACTCCATGGACGCTTCACGGGTCTATCGCATCCGTGAGGAGATGGAGCGGGCCGAGGCGCGCCGGCTCCAGCCTCACTATGTCGAATCCTTCTTCCTCGAAGCTTTCAAGCGGCTCGGCGGCGCCATTCGGCAGCGTGAGCCGCGGCGCTACGAGATCACGCATGTGCCGGCGTCCGTGCGCAACCGCGATCGCCTGATCGGTTTCGGCGAGCCGGTATTGCCGCGCTACGAACGTGTCTCGTTCGAGAAGGCGCTCGTGGCGCCGCCAGGGCAGCCGCTGGCGGCGTTCGTCTGCCCGGGTCATCCATTGCTGAATGCCGTGATCGACATCAGCCTGGAACGCTATCGCGACCTGCTGCGACGCGGCGCCGTGCTGGTCGACGAACGCGATCCAGGCACGAGGCCGCGCGTGCTGCTCTTCCTCGAACACGCGATCCAGGATGCGAGTGTCACCAAGGCAGGTGAACGGCGCGTCGTCTCGAAGCGACTGCTGTTCGTGGAGATCGACGCCAACGGAACAGCGCGACACCTCAACTATGCGCCTTATCTCGACTATCGCCCGCTCGGCGAGGGCGAACCGACGGCGGAAGCGCTCCTGGTCCGGCCCGAGGCATCATGGATCGGCCGCGACCTCGAAAGCAAAGCGCAGGCGCACGCCATCGCCCAAGTGGTGCCAGAGCACTTGACTGAGGTGCGGGACCGCAAGCTCGCGTTGCTCGTCAAGACCGAGGCGGCGGTGAAAGACCGCCTGACCAAGGAGATCAACTACTGGGACTTCCGGGCCGAGCAGCTCAAGGAGCAGGAGCGCGCCGGCAAGGCCAATGCGCGGCTGAACTCCGGCGAGGCCCGCAAGCGGGCCGACGAGCTTCAAGCTCGCCTTCAGAGACGCATGGAGGAGATCAAACGCGAGCGTCAGTTGGCGCCGCTGCCGCCTGTGGTGCTCGGCGGCATGCTGGTCGCGCCCATCGGCCTGATCCGTGCGATGGGCGGGCAGCCCCAGGTGCCAGCCCAGACCGCCGTGGATACCCAGGCCGCCGCCGCACGGGCGCGGGAGATCGTCATGGAGGTCGAGCGCGGGCTCGGGTTCGTGCCGGTCGATCGGGAGTTCGAGAAGCTCGGCTATGACATCGAAAGCGCCATCCCCGGCACAGGGCGTCTGCGCTTCATCGAGGTGAAGGGGCGCGTCGCGGGCGCGGACACCGTCACCGTGACCAAGAACGAGATCCTCTATTCGCTGAACAAGCCTGACGATTTCATCCTGGGGATGGTCGCGTTTGGCGCGGACGGATCGCATGAGGTCCGTTACCTGCGCCGGGCTTTCCAACAAGAGCCGGAGTTCGGCGTGACAAGCGTCAACTACGATTTCGATCGCTTGCTGGCGAGAGCTGAGGTGCCGGCATGATCCGAGGGTACGCCATTGTGCGGGAGGCGGCATCCAGAATCGGGGAAGCCGTTGAGCGAGTCACTGGCGCGCTTGTCGAAGGGCGCGTTGAGCAAGAGCCTGCGTTCACCGACAGAATGTTGGGTTCAATTGAGCACGTAATGAACGGGTTCGAGTCGCGCGGAGTGCAATGGCAGGCGAAGACATTTACCGACAGAGGCCCCGGCGCACAGGAGAGCCGCGTAGGCGCGGATTTTGCCGGTGTGTTCACTGCCAAACTGCCTGATTTCGAAGTTAACAAGGGATTTTTGGCACAGGCAAAACTGATAAATCCCGGAGAGCGCATGTCAAAGAAGGAAAGCAAGCGCCTTCGTGACCAATGTGATAAAATGCTTTCGATTAGTCCGGCGTCGTTTGTTTTTCTATACACCCCTTATGGGGTGAGCGTTGTTCCTGCCATTTCCATCCATGGTTCGCAATCTAGAGAACCTCACGAATTCTATCAGCGTAGCGTCACGCGCTTTTTCGAGGAGCACTTCGAATCCTTTATCGGCGATCGACGGCTGCATGCGGCCACACCGGCAGGATTGGCAACCGTGATGCCGGACGCCGCCCCACGACGAATTCTAAGTCTATTGGTTGAGGCGCAATGATCCGCAAGAAACTGATCGAGGTCGCGTTGCCGCTTGACTCCATAAACAAGGCGTCGGTGCGGGAAGGTTTTATCTACCGTGGAAATCCTTCGGCGCTCCACAAGTGGTGGGCGCAACGTCCTCTAGCGGCTGCTCGGGCTGTGATCTTCGCGCAAATGGTGGACGATCCTTCGTCTTTTCCAGACCTGTTTCGTACTGAAAAGGACCGAGAGAGAGAGCGTGCGCGTCTGTTCCGCATCATCGAGGAGTTGGTGGAGTGGGAGAACACTACCAACGAGGTGGTGCTGCAAAAGGCGCGTGACGAAATCTGGCAGAGTTGGCGCCGTGCTTGCGCCGAAAATGCCGATCATCCCCGCGCGCACGAATTGTTCGATCGACGAAAGTTGCCCGTCTTCCATGATCCCTTCGCCGGTGGTGGCGCGCTGCCGCTGGAGGCGCAACGACTGGGACTCGAAGCCTACGCTAGTGATCTAAATCCAGTCGCGGTGGTGATTAATAAGGCGATTATAGAGATTCCGCCAAAATTCGTGGGGAGACCGCCAGTCAATCCAAAGCGCGACCTTCACGTACATTGGAAGGGTGCGCAGGGGCTGGCCGAGGACGTTCGCTACTACGGTCAGTGGATACGAGATAGGGCCGAGACGCGGATCGGGCATCTCTATCCGAAGATAGAGATTACCGCCGACATAGTGGCCGAACGCCCGGACTTGCGGCCTTACGAGGGCCAGAAGTTAACCGTCATTGCATGGCTCTGGGCGCGTACAGTGAAGAGTCCCAACCCCGCCTTTGCGACCGTGGACGTTCCGTTGGCTTCGACCTTTATGCTGTCTACAAAGGCCGGCAAGGAGGTCTATGTCGAGCCCGTGATAGAGGGGGCCTCCTATCGGTTCGCTGTTAAGGCAGGCAAACCGAACGACATGGGAGCGGCGAAGGCCGGAACGAAAGCCAATGGACGTGGTGCGAACTTTCTCTGCGTGATGTCCGGCTCGCCCATCTCTGGGGACTATATCAAATCCGAAGGTAAAGCTGGCAGGATGGGCGCACGGCTCTTTGGGATCGTGGCTGAAGGAGCGCGTGGGCGCGTCTACTTTTCACCCACACCAGAGCACGAAGCCACGGCCCGAGCAGAAAAGCCTACATGGCGACCTGAGGGGGATATTGCCGCTCGCATGACAGGCGGCAACTGCACGCCTTACGGTCTTACATCTTGGAGCGATCTATTCACTGATCGCCAACTCGTTTCACTGACTACATTCTCTGACCTCCTAGCGGAGGTGCGCGAACACATTGGTCAGGACGCGATCGCTACCGGATTCTCAGACGACGAAAAACCGCTGCGCGACGGCGGTGTCGGCGCAACGGCATATGCGGATGCTGTGAGCGTTTACTTAGCTTCTGCACAAGACAAAACCGCAGAGTACGGTTGTACCATTGTTCCTTGGTACTCAAAAGAGGATCGCCCAAAAGGCCTCTTTGCTCGTCAGGCTATTCCTATGGTTTGGGACTATGCGGAAGTGAATCCCCTCTGCGACATCGGTGGGAGTTTCTCTGCTTCTGTGGGAATTGTGGCCGGCGCTTTGGCGGGATGTGCGGCCACAGGCGCCGTCGCACAGGCCACACAGGTCGACGCTGTTCGTTCGAATCTTGCTCGTGACGCGGTGGTCTCTACCGACCCGCCCTACTACGACAATATCGGCTACGCTGACTTGTCAGACTTCTTTTACGTCTGGCTACGCCGGTCGTTGCGACCTGTTTTCCCCGATCTCTTTTCCACCCTCGCGGTGCCTAAGGTTGAGGAGCTGGTGGCCACGCCATATCGGCATGGCGGAAAGGAGAACGCGGAGAAGTTCTTCCTCGACGGTATGACGAACGCAATGCACCGTCTCGCGGAGCAAGCGCATCCAGCCTTCCCGGTCACCATCTACTACGCCTTCAAGCAGTCAGAGACAGAAGACACGGAGGGCACGGCAAATACCGGCTGGGAAACATTCCTCGATGCCGTAATCCGAGCGGGATTCGGCATCAGCGGGACGTGGCCGATCCGAACTGAAAGAGGTGCCCGCTCCATCGGCATTGGCACTAACGCTCTCGCTTCAAGCATCATCCTCGTCTGCCGCCAACACGATGCCTCGGCGCCTTCTGCGACGCGTCGTGAATTCGTCGCGGCGCTGAAAGCTGAGTTGCCCGGGGCTTTGCGGCATCTCCAGGCCGGCAACATCGCACCAGTCGACCTTGCGCAGGCGGCTATCGGCCCTGGCATGGCAGTTTATACCCGCTATGCGAAGGTGCTCGATGCTGAAGGCAACGCTGTCTCGGTGCGGGAGGCGCTGGCGCTGATCAATGCAACGCTTGATGAGGCCCTGGCCGAACAGGAAGGCGATTTTGACGCCGACAGCCGCTGGGCGATGGCTTGGTTCGAGCAAAACGGCTTTGCCGAGGGGGAGTATGGTGTCGCCGAAACGCTCAGCAAGGCCAAGAACACGTCTGTCGGAGGACTCGCTCAAACTGGCATCCTCGATTCTCGGCGCGGCAAGGTACGGCTTCTGAAGCCGGAAGAGCTACCCGCAAACTGGGATCCGGCGACGGACCCGCGCCTGACCTCTTGGGAAGTCGTGCATCACCTCATCCGTGTGCTCGGCAGCGGCGGTGAAAGCGCGGCGGCCGAGTTGGTCGCCAAGCTCGGCGCTCGGGCGGAGACCGCGCGGGAGCTTGCCTACCGGCTCTATACCATCTGCGAGCGCAAGAAGCGGGCCACCGAGGCGCTCGCCTATAATGGCCTGGTCCAAAGCTGGCCCGAGATCGTCCGCCTCGCCCAGGAGGGAGGCAAACCGGCGGGAGCCGAGCCGGACCTTTTCGCTGCGGGGGAGCGCTGATCCATGGCCATGACCAATCAGGAGCGTGTCGGCAAGGCGATGGACCTCCTGCGGGCGGGTCTCGGCCCATTCGTCGAACGCGAGGTGCAAGCGGCCGTGAAGGCTGGGACCGTGCGCATGGACGCCGTGCGCCGCTTCGCCGAAGACCCGATGCTGGGCAACAAGCCCATCGCGCAGTGGGACGTCGCCGGCTTGCTGAAACTGATATGGGAAACCTGGAACGACGTGTTCAAGCGCACGCTGGGTTTCGCTGAGCGCAGCCTGGTGAGCGAGCTGCGGGATGTCCGCAACAAGTGGGCGCACCAGAATCCCTTCTCCAGCGACGACGCCGACCGGGCGCTCGATTCGATGGGGCGGTTGCTCACGGCTGTCTCGGCGCCACAGGCCGACGAGGTCGGGAAGATGAAGATGGAGCTGCGCCGGCTCATCTTCGACGAGCAGGTACGCGGAGAGAAGCGCAAGGCGGGCGGCTCGCTGATCGAGCCGGCGGCGGCCGGAAACCTGAAGCCCTGGCGCGAGGTGGTGACGCCCCATGCTGACGTCGCCAGCGGCCGCTATCAGCAGGCCGAGTTCGCCGCCGACCTGTGGCAGGTGCATCTCGGCGAAGGCAGCGACGAATACCGCAAGCCTGCGGAGTTCTTCCGCCGCACCTTCCTGACGGAGAGCTTGAAGCGCCTTCTGGTCGGCGGCGTGCAGCGGCTGTCCGGTCAGGGCGGCGATCCGGTCGTACAGCTTCAGACCAATTTCGGCGGCGGCAAGACCCACTCCATGCTCGCGCTCTATCACCTCTTCGGTGGTGCCGCTCCTGGCGAACTGGTGGGCATCGACGCTGTGATGGCCGAGGCGGGCGTGAAGACCCTGCCGAATGCCAGGCGCGTCGTGCTGGTCGGCAACAAGATTTCGCCCGGCAATCCCGTGACCAAGCCGGATGGCACGGTCGTGCGCACGTTGTGGGGCGAACTCGCCTACCAACTCGGCGGCACGAAGGCTTTCGCGCGGATCGCCAAGGATGACGAAAGGGCGACCAGCCCCGGCGACCTGCTGCGCGAACTGTTCGTCGAACATGGGCCCTGTCTTGTGCTCGTGGATGAATGGGTGGCCTATGCGCGCCAGCTTCACGACCAGAGCGATCTGCCAGCCGGTGGATTTGAGACCCAGTTCACCTTTGCGCAAGCGCTGACCGAATCAGCCAAGTTGGCCGGAAATTGTCTGCTCGTCGTCTCGTTGCCGGCGTCCGACGCGGCGGGATCGCCGCACACTCGGGCCGACGACGTGGAAGTGGGCGGCATTCGCGGCCGCGAGGCTCTCGACCGCCTTCGTAATGTCGTCGGGCGTGTCGAGTCGTCGTGGCGGCCGGCGACAGCGGAAGAGGGCTTTGAGATCGTACGGCGAAGACTCTTCGAGCCGATCGCAGGCGATATGTTCAAACAGCGCGATCTGACGGCGCGGGCGTTCGCCGACCTCTATCAGGCGCAGGCGGCCGAGTTTCCAACGGAGTGCCGCGGGGGCGACTACGAGCGGCGCATCCAGGCCGCCTATCCGATTCACCCCGAGATCTTCGATCGGCTCTACACCGATTGGTCGACACTGGTGAAGTTCCAGCGGACGCGCGGCGTGCTGCGCCTGATGGCTGCGGTGATCCACAGCCTCTGGGAGAAGGGCGACCGCAGCCCGCTGATCCTGCCGTCGACGATCCCGATCGACGATCCACGGGTGCAGTTCGAACTGACGCGATACCTCTCGGACAATTGGGTGCCGATTATCGAGAAGGATGTCGATGGCCCCAATTCGCTCCCTCTGAGGATCGACGGGGAGGTGCCAAATCTGGGTAAGCTGTCGGCGACGCGGCGTGTCGCGCGCACCATCTATCTGGGCTCTGCGCCAACCGCGGCAGCGGCCCATCGCGGGTTGGAAGACCGACGTGTGAAACTCGGCTGCGTGATGCCGGGCGAGACGCCGGCCGTTTTCGGGGACGCGCTGCGCCGGCTCGCGTCGGCCGCCACCTATCTCTATCAGGACGGACCACGCGCCTGGTACGCGACCCAGCCGACGGTGACGAAGCTGGCCGAGGACCGGGCCGAGCAACTCAAGCGCGATCCCGACAAGGTAGCCGCGGAACTGGAGGCGCGATTGCGCGCCGACCTCAAGCGCGCCGGTGACTTCTTGCGAATCCATCCGATGCCTCGCTCGGGCGCGGATGTGCCAGACGATTACGACGCTCGACTTGTCGTTCTCCCTGCGGAGCAGACCTACACCAAGGAAAGCGGCAACGCCGCCGAGACGGCGGCGAAAGCAATCCTGGAATCGCGCGGGAACGCACCTCGTCTCTATCGGAACGCGCTGGTCTTCCTCGCCGCCGATAAAGTGCGGCTGCAAGACCTTGACGAAGCCCTGCGCAAGTATCTGGCATGGTCGTCGATCGTTGCCGAGAAGGAGGCGCTCAACCTCGACCCGCACCAAACCCGTCAGGCCGAAACCCAGAAGCAGGCCGCCGAAGGCGCCGTAACGGCAAGGCTGCCTGAGACCTATCAATGGCTTCTCGTTCCAGAGCAATCGACTCCGCAGGCGCCAGTCATTTGGCAAGCTTCCCGGCTCACCGGCAGCGACGCCCTAGCGGTCCGGGCCAGCAAGAAGCTTCGCAGCGACGAGCTGCTGGTCGCAGGCCTCGGCTCGACGATCTTGCGCAAGCACCTAGATGACGTTCCCCTGTGGCGCGGCGATCATGTTGCGGTGAAGCAGCTCATCGACGATTTCGCGCGCTATCTCTATCTGCCGCGCCTCGCCGGACCCGAGGTTCTGGTGCAGGCTATCCGGGACGGGCTCGCGTTGCTGACTTGGCGTGCGGACACGTTCGGCTATGCCGAGAGCTACGACGAGGCGGCATCACGCTATCGCGGGCTGCGCGGCGGGCACGGCGTCAACGTCTCGACCGACAGTCCGGCGTTCCTCGTCAAGCCCGAAGTGGCCGGCAAGCAACTGGACGCCGAGACGCCTTCTCCTAGTAATCCTGGCGCCACTCCAAACCCCGGAGGCGGTGGAGGGCCCGATCCTCGTACCGGTCCGGGCGAAACGCTCCCGACACCGCCAGCGGTCCAGCAGCTTCGGCGCTTCCATGGGTCGGTGCGGGTCGATTCGACCCGCGTGGGTCGTGATGCCGGCCGCATCGCCGATGAAGTGATCGCCCACTTGGCCGGTCAGATGGGTGCGGAAGTCACCGTCACTATCGAGATCGAGGCCAGGCTTCCCAACGGAGCCACGGATCAGCTCGTGCGCACCGTCACCGAGAACAGCCGCACCTTGAAATTCGATAACCAGGGTTTCGAAACCGAATAGGGGGTCACGTATGGCTGATCGCCATTCCGCCATCCAATCAGCCGTGCACTGCGAGACAGGCAGTTAGAAAATCGGCCCTTCCTCGCGTAACCGCCCACTTTTCACGGACGACGGATTATCCCATGGCGCTGTCGGGAAGGATGAGCAAGGTTAGAATTTCATTCCCGGGCAGGGAGAAAGACTGTTCATGGACCTCATAACGCTCAGCCCCGCGGAAATCGAACCATGCATCGGCACCGATCTTTCGTGGGATCGTGTCCTCTCTGCCCCCACGAAACAGAAGATCGAAAGCCGGGCTTTCGGGATCGAGTTCCTCCCTGGGAAACCAAAATCGTTGTAGCGACGGCGGACGACACGGCCACTTTCGGCCTGACTGCGAGTGGCATACGAGCATGATCGGGAAGTAATCCGACATCACCAGCTTGATCAAAGTAGCCGTCAAACTTGCTCTGAATTGCCCGGCGATGTCGCGAACAATCTTCAAATTCAAACGCTTGATTTTCCTGACTATCGGTAGAAAAATGTAGTTTGGCAATATAAGGTCAGAGGCGAAATCGTCAGCTTGCTTTTCCGGACTGATTGGAGAGGTTGGGCTGCCGAAGTCACGACCTTCACAGAACAGAATTCGTCCACGGTGGTAGTGCCAATGTCCAATTTCGTGGGCGATCGAGAATCGTTGTCGTGTCTCGATACTTAAGCTGTTCACCGATATTATAGCTTTTCGCTGGTTCCCGACTATTAGCGCCTCGCAACCATCGAGCGGACGCCGCTTGACCAACGCGCCCATGTGCCACGCGATGGCTTCCAGATCTATTTCCTTCGGATCGTCAATTCCCAGACTTTGAAGGAGTTTCTCCGCCGGCGTCATTTCCCGTCGTCGCCTTTTTCAAGCTTCTCGAGATCGTCCAAGTCCTCAAGAATTGCTTCGACGTCGTTCTCGCTCAGCCCTTTCCCCTTGCGTGCCGCCATCATCATCCTATTCGACAGTTCGGGATCGCCGGTCTTCATTTTCTCGAACCGAGCGACCGCACCACTCCGGTCTCCGAGTTTGGACGAGGAGGCGAGGCGAGCCTTTACATCGGTTAGCTGACTGCGCTTCCGAGCAAAATTGGTCTTGTTTGCCTTGATGATGCCGCGAGCTACTGCCGCCTTTGTTTGCGTGATTGCCACCTCTGGATCGAGCCCCAAGTCGCGCAGCTCTTCATCGAGTTCGCTTGCGGACATGTTCAGGATACTGTCGATGAAAGCATCCTCGAATTGATCCAACGGCGTTTTCTTATTGTTCATGGCCGCCACCCCTTGGGAAAGAGCCGCCAAGCGACTCTTCGTATCCTCTTGGCAATGTAATCGAGCGCCTTTTGGTCAACGCCGACCAGATCCCGCAACGCTTGCCCTCTCATTCCGTCAGTCCAACCCGCCAAGCAAAGTTGTGCCTCATAGTCGTCTTGCAAAGCATCATTTATCTTTCGGACCATCTCCGCATCTGACGCGCTTCGGTCGACCGCTTCGCGCTCGATCAAGGCCGCTTCCGCGTTCGGGGACGGATCGACGACCTCCGGCATGCCATTCCCATCGAGGTGTCCTGCGGGAGTACGTATCGACACCGCGGACGTCTTGACCTTCTTTCGATGGTTGCTGACGCGGCTACGGATCGTTTGAACCAAGAAGACTAGGATCGGGAGGCCACGCGGGCATTCCCTTGTCGTCAGCGCGGCATCGACCGCGTCGGATACGACTTCGTCCACGTCGCAACCCGTTCCCCGTGAGAGCACCGCCGCCGCCGCCCTGAGTTTTTTAAGCTCGAGCGGTCCAAGCGACCCCAAGGCCTCGCGCAGCTCGTCGAGCGTCAACGAGTTCCCCGTCGCCCCATCATCAATTTCGTTTTCAGTCATTGACGGCCCGCATGCTTCTGGCCCTCGACATCAATTGCTCCGTGCCACGGGAATTCGGACAAAAAAAGATCTGTCCGAAATCGGCATGGGTGGAGCATTCAAAATCAGGACAGCATGGGAATGGTCGCAGGAAATCGCTTCCCGCGCAAATTCTCCTTGTAAAAGGACCGAACTTTGAACTTCAACCCGAAAAGCCTCTCCCCGCTCGGCGTGTCGGAGCCGATCGACGTTCTGCTCGCGGACATCGCGATCAGCGTGCAGCTCTCCAAGACGGAGCACGACAAAGCCGTCGCGCGTTTCGAGACGATGCAGGATTGGATCGACCGCAAGGCCAGCCCGCTGCACGGGCTCGTTAGGCTCATGTATCCCCAGGGCTCCATGGCGATCGGCGCCACTGTAGCGCGCGTGTCGGACCAGGAGGAATATGACCTCGACGCGATCGTTGATCTCGACATACGCGCCGACTCCGACCCGCAGGCCGTCTTGGACACGCTCTACGAAGCGATTCGGGGCGAGGAGGGCTCGCGCTATTTCGACATGACGATCCGACACACGCGATGCGTTTGCGTCAGCTACGAGGACGGTATGCACATCGACCTGACGCCCGCCGTGTTGGTCGCGCTTCAGACGCCCCGCACCAGTACTATCTTCCACAGCAAGCCGGAGGATCCCCAGGTCGAAGATCGACGTCTCCTCGCCAATCCTTGGGGCCTCGCCGAATGGTTCAAGGAAAAGACTCCAAAGGACGAGGAATTCGCGCGGTATTTCGAGAAACGCTCCTTGGCATTCGACGCCCGGAAAATTACGGCCCGGGCCCCCGCCGAGCTCGTCCCAGATCAGGAGCCAGCCTATCAAAAGTCGCGCGCACTGATCGCCCTCCAACTGATCAAGCGTTGGCGCAACGTTCTGTTCTCACGTCGGGATCGCTTGCGGCTACGTCGGCCGCCCTCGGTCCTGCTGTCTAAACTGATCGCCGACAACGCGAACCGAACTCGGACGCTGTCCGAAGAAGTGCTGCATCAGGCTTGCTGCATATTGGCGCGACTCGAGTTCGGGAAGGCGCGAGAACGGCTCATTTACGAAGCCAACCCCCGCTGCCCCGCCGACGTTCTCACCGATCGCTGGCCCGCGTCGGACGCGGATCAGGATCTTATGATCGCCGACCTGCGGGACTTCGTGGCGAAGATGTACGTCCTCCGAAGCGGCAATCTCAGCTTGGCGGAGATGGGCAAGGTTCTTGAAGGCCTTTTTGGCGAGCGCCCGGCCAAAAAGGTGCTCGACGAATACGTCAGTCGCTCCGCGCCGGGCGGCAATCGGATCGTTCCGGCGACGGGCCGTGTCATCGGCGCCGCGAGCGGACTCGTGACGCCTGCGGCGGCCAAGCAGCCGGCGGCGCACAACTTCTACGGAGACTGATTTGCGCCCGCTCGCGGTCATCGAGCAGGATAAGGCGATCCGGCGCGACTGGCCGGGCTTTCGACTCCTGTTCGATGGGACTTTCATCGGCGCTTGGGAAGGAAAAGTGACGCCTATCGCGCGCCGCTACACCATCAACATCCGATATTTTCCGCGGCTCTATTATTTTGAGACCGGGGTCATAGGGGCGAGTTACGTCACTGTTCGCGTCATCACCCCAACAATCGGTCTCGACCCCCGAGGAACGGGCAAGAGGCCGCCGCATATTTATGTCGATGACGACGGCCAAGGCTTTTCTCTCTGCCTCTTTGACCCGCGCGGCGACGAATGGTCCTCCGACCGGCTCATAGCCGAAACGATCATCCCTTGGGCCTGCGAATGGCTCTTCTACTACGAGGGTTGGGAGCTAACCGGCAAATGGGCCGGCGGCGGCAATCACCCCACAAGGAGCGACGAATGTCATACGAACAGCCCGTGCTCCCGCGATCGGCGGGGTCAATCCCTTCACGCCGGGTTCCACAGGCTTGGCCGGCAGACCGGGACTTTCGCATCCTCGCTGTCGATGGAGGCGGTATCCGCGGGCTCTTCCCTGCGGGAGTGCTTGCGGATTTTGAGGCGGCCCTCGGCGCCGACGCCTCCATCGTGGATTATTTCGACCTCGTCGCAGGAACCTCCACCGGCGGAATTCTTGCTCTCGGACTCGGCGCGGGCAAGACGGCTCGCGAGATCCGGGATCTCTATATGCACCGGGGGCCTCAGATCTTCCCGCCCGTGTGGGACAACGCCTTGGGTCGGAGCTGGAAATTCGTCCGCAACAACTTCGTGAACGCGGCCTTCCATCGTTACAACCGGCTCGCCTTGCAGCGCGTTCTTCAGGAGTTTTTGGGCGAGAAGCTCCTTGGGGAATCGAAGGTCCGCCACGTGATCCCCTCATTCGACGGGCGCTTCAGCGAGGTGTTCCTCTTCAAGACGCGGCACCATGCCGACTACGAGCAGGATTGGCGCCGGAAGATGGTCGACGTCGCGTTGGCGACCTCGGCGGCGCCCACCATCTATCGCGCCCTGGATAGCGGCGGATATCGTCTGATCGACGGCGGCATCTGGGCGAACAACCCTCTCATGCTCGCCGTCATAGAGGCGATGGTGGCCTACAACGTGCCGCGCGAGCGCATCAAAGTGCTCAGCATTGGATGCGGGCAGGATCCATTTCACGTGACGCGCCGCATGTCGGTCGGGGGGCTGTTCCATTGGCGCAAGGTCATCGGCGCCGCCATGCACGCCCAGTCGCTAGCCGCAACGAATCAAGCCCGTTTGCTGCTGGGGCCGCAGAATGTTGTCCGGATCGAGCCGGCGATATCCGGGGCTCCCATAGAACTCGACGACTACCGCAGGGCGATGAACGAGTTGCTTCCGGCTGTCGGCAATGCGGTCGCCGCCCATCGCGAGCGCGTCGGCGCGATGTTTCTTTCCGGGAAGACGGTGCCGTTCATTCCGGTGCCGTCGATGGAAAGGACGGAGAAGGAAGGCCTGAGAACTGAAACTGCTGCGGCCTAGAAATCCTCGCGCCCCTTGACGGCGCGCTGTCGTTCCTTGTTCGCGATCACGCACTCGAATGCGATATCGTCGGTGGAGGCGGATCGGTGAACGCCGGATTGGACGCTGGACGGGGCCGCATTCGTTTGCAGTGCCTCATTATCTGTTAGATTTTAGTAAGTCGATAGCGGACCTCTCTGCGCAGACCCGGAGGTCCAAGAAAGGCTTCGATATACCCCGCAGCCACACCTCATTGCCGCTCGAAGCGATAGCGCACCGAACCGCCCCGCAGCACGCGGAACCGTTCGCGAGTATTCGGGGCGGCCGGGTTCGACAGCGGCAGCACGCGCCATTGGGCGGGATCGAAAACGAACGGGACGTAGAGGATACGGTATCGCCGCTTGCGCTCGAGACTCGCACTGCCTGCGACCTCGAGTTCGCGGGCGGTGAGTTCGAATTCGCCTCCTGAGTCCACCGCGGACTTCACCTCGTAGAGCCATTCGTTGCGCTCGGTGACGACCCGGAAATCATAACCGAAGCTATCATCGCCAGCGGGGCCCGTGCAGAATGCGGCGCGGTTGGATGAGACCCAGCAAGCGTCAGTCATTTCCTTGGGATGCCGCCTGCGCAAATATTCTCGGGCGAGCCACTCACTCGCTATGCCCATCGCGGTCTTCACTGCTTCGGGTGGCTGCGCCCGCCACGACTGACCGCCACTTCCTCCTCCTCCGCCGGGCGTTCCAGGAGCGCGCTGATCCTGGGAGCGCAGTCGCGGAGCGCGGCTACGCGTGAACCAGTCATCGCCGGCTTTGATCGCGGCCGCTGCAAGTGCCTCGAACCGCCGGACGAAATCTCCAGCGCCCGCGTCGAGATCCTCTCCTGCGAACGGGATCGTGCGCCGCGCGGCTTCCGCTTTCTGCTTCGCCTCACGCGCCTCGATCGCATCGCGTTGCAGGTCGTCAGGAACGAGCCCAAGAAGCGACAGATCGGCGGTGTGCGGCATCCCGGCGGGCCAAGCCCCCCCACGCGCGTAGAATTCCGGAAGTCGGGCAGGGTCGAGCTTCTCGAAGTCGAGCAAGCCCGCCTCGTCGAGCGCGCGGACCAGCGTCTGTGGATCGACCGCCTCGATCGACGCCGGAACCGGTGCCTTGCTCTTGCGGCACCAAGCGCGCACCAGTCCCGCCAGGTCCGGGTGATGGGCGAACACGAGCTTGCGGTTGTCGGCGGCGACACGGTCGAGCGGAGGGAGATCGACCGCCGGATCGTCCGGACCCAGAAGTTCTTCGGCAGCCTCTGCGGCGCGGGCGGCCACGACCTCGCGAGTGAGCGCTTCGAGGGTCCGAAGCCATGCCGGATCGAACGATACGAAGTCGAGGTGTCGCGCTGCCACATAGGGGGCAAGGTCTTCGCCTGAGGCCCACTCGCGAGCAAAGCGACGACGGACGCGATCAAGCAGCCCCGGCTTGAGTTCCCCGAGATACACCTCGAACATGCGCCGGAAGTCGTTCTCGTCGTTGAGCGGCGGATAGCCGAGCGCCGCGAGCGTTTCGCCATAAGCTGCGAAATCGAATCCCATCGCCCGGCGGATGAGTCCCTGATTGTCGGTCTCCTCTACCGCGGCAAGGCATCTCTCGGCGATCGTCTCGTCGAACCGCTCGGTAAGCCATGACCGCAGGTTCAGCGACGGCCCTACCCGCTCGTGAAGATTTTCGAGGTCTCCGGCGCGTTCGAGGCCCACGAGATGCGCAACGACGGGAAGCAAGGCGCGCAACCTCCATTCGATGCCGCTACGCGTCGCCGCGAAATGATCGCGGATGATGCTCTCGTCGCGTTTAATGGCGCGTGCATATTGGGCATCGCTCGGCTTTCCGGCACCGCCGTATCCCGCCCGTTCCATACGTTCGAGCATGGTCTCCAGCGTGTTCCGGCGCACACCCATCAATTTCGTAATGGCTGGCGCGGCCTCGCAGAGCAGGTCGAGCCCTATCGCGCCGTCCACCACCAGCACCAGGGTCGGCAACTTGGGATGAGCGACCGGCTGGGCGCGTTCGTCGCCGCGCGCGTGCGCGAGTTCACCATCGATCATCAGCGCGAAGCTGGTACAGCGCCGGAGTCGGATCTGGCGTAGGCGGCGCTCCAGTTCGTCTGGCGGGATCGTCCGCAACTCCAAGGGGTCGCCCAGATACTCGTGCGCAAGGACTGCGGCGTCTACGAGCCAGGCGAGCGCGTCGGCAACGAGCGGTGGATCGTCCGATCCGGGTTCGAAGTCCTCGCCGTCGACGATGAGCCGCACGTCGCTCGAGTCCGCGACCTGCACCCGAAAGCCGCCGGTTGCGTCGATGAGCCTCGCGATTGCCGCACCGTCATTCTCGCCTATGTCGAGCACCGCTTCTCCACGATCGGCCAAGGCGCGCGCCGCGAAGCCCTGTCGTTCGCTCGTAACATGGACGATCGGCGGATTGGTCAGGTCCGGATGACAGAGTTCAAGACTTCCCGCACGCTCGACGACCAATGAAAGCCCTGCGGGCAAGGCGTGCTTTGTGTCCGCGACGTCGCTCCAGGCACGACGCAGCTGGTCGCGCAGATCGCGGCGTTCAGCGGCGGAGAGGTCCTCAAGACTGTCCGCGAGTGATGCGAGGCGCGCGGCCGCATTGTCGCGGCTCGACCAGTCCTGCAGACCGATGCGCGGGTCGAACAGGATCGCGGGCAGCGCCGCGCGAGCGCCGACTTCAGATTGGAAGCGCGGAACGAAACGTGGCGGCGGCTGGCGGGCCGCGGTCGTCGACCAGCTCGCCGCGGGCGATGCAAAGATGATCTCGTCCTGTTTCGTATTGGCGACCCAAGGCGCCGTGGCGAGAAAAACGGCCAGCGGCGTCGGCAGCGTGACGCGATTGTGATGGCGATAATGCTCGATTGAGAATTGGAAATATTTGTCATCATGGTCGCGCAGGAAGGTGACGATGAGGTCGGACAGCGCGGCGCGGGCATCGATGGGCAGCTCAGAATATTCGGTCTGACCCGGCAGCCGCCAGATTTCACCCGTCAGGTCGTAATCCGTGTAGGGATTTTGGAATGAGGTCGAGCCGACCCTGGCGACCCACGCCCTGTCGAAGCCGTGCTTCGCCGACATAGTGGAGAGGATGCCGTTCCAATGGCCACTCGGCGTCCCGCGGTGCCCGATATGGGCAGCGAGCGGCGGAAGGCCGTCGCTAGTACCGAGCAGCGAAAGAAAGCGGGCCCAATCTTCGCGCCGATCGTCCGCGCCGGATCGCGGCCACTCACCGAAGCTGACGAGCAAACGGTCACGCGCCTGACAGCAATCGGACGAAACGGCGGCCGCCTCAACTAGATATTGTTCTACCGTGCGGCCGAGCGATGTCCAGGCTCCAGAGAAAAGCGCAGAGCGTGCTCGGGTCCATCGACCGAGGGTGGGCACCCACAAGTCGGCTGCGCGGAGAGCTTCTTCGACCTGCTTTCCGCCCCCACCGCGCCACACCTTGAACGACCAGAGCAGCGCTTCCTGCCGCTGGAGATCGGTCGCCTTTTCAAGCGCTCCCTTGAGCGCGAGCAGCACGTCGAGCGGATCGTAAGCCCTGAGGAGGCCGGCCTTCTCGAATGCGCGCTGGGCCATCTCGGTCAGCGTGATCGCATCGCTTAGAAACCGGAACTTGCGCTTCAGCGACGCCGGGGGGCGAGGCGGGCCTTCGCTGCGCTGGCCGCGCCCTCCCTTCGTCCGCACAAATACCGGGGGAGCGCCATCGCGGCCCTTTGCTGTCGCGACAAGGAGCCTGCCATCGGCATCGATCAGAATCTTCCGGCCCTCGAGCGACGATAGCGAAACGGCAGCTGCGTCAAACACCTTGTGGACATCATCGAGGAATGTCTTCCACCGCGTCGGCGAGGCTCGGCGCTCGCGTGCGAGCCTATTGGCCACCGCTTCGGTCCATTTGCCCAGCGCCTTGTCGGACAGCTCCAAGGGTAAATTAATCGACGCGGCGAGCGCCTTGATACGGAACACGCGATCCGCGCCGAGCGTATCGATAAGAATATCCGCCTCGGCAACCTCCGCGAGCCGCCGCGTCGTCATTTGTCCCGTCTTCACCTCGGGCCAGATATAAAGCGTTTCGAAGCTAGCCCAGTTCGACGCACCACCGGAAACGACGGGCCAGATCTTTGATTTCCCCAGTGGGTGTTTGATATTTCGGAAGGCAGCAAGCAGCTTCGGCAAATGCGGCAGTGCCCATGCGGCGATATCCACGACGGCTGTTGGCGGTAATTCAAGGGAGCGATTGACGATTTCGGTCGCTGCTATCGCGCAAGCGGTGGCAGCTGCCTCGAGCAGATGGCTGTTGAGCGGTAGATCGGGCTTCATCGAGCGGCGATCGATGTCGGCGAAGAAAGGCGCATCGATATGGCCGGCTATCGGCGACGTCGCATTTTCGGTCATCGGCGGGAAATTGTAGAGACGCCCTGCCGCACCGCGTCCGACGAGCGGTATGGCGACCGATACGACCGCCTCACCTTGCCATTCGAGCCAACGTTTCAGCGTCGGGGCAGTCTGCATACTTGCACGGATCGCATCGAGCAGGGGTTCCTTGGGCAGCACCGAGCGCGTGAGCAGGTAAGTGCTACCATCGACCGTGACCTTCGCCAGCGAGTAAGCATCGGATGCCAAATCGGCAATCGGTTCTACCGAGCGGGTCGATCGACGGTGGATGACTGACGCGCCCTCGCGTGCGATCTCCACATCCAACGCCGCAAGCCGGTCGAGAAACAGGAGCACGGGCGCCTTAAGATCAAGCAACTCGTTCACTTGTCGTTCGGCGAGCGCGACGGCATCCACAGACCTCAACGGCAGCGAGACGACGGTCGCGAAGCCGGCGGCCGCAAGCGCGTCGAGGGCATCGTTTCGTTCTGACACGGGCTTGGGAACTAGATACCGCGGCACAGTGGCGGCCAGGTAGCGCGCGTCCTCAGGGCTTGCGCCAATGGTCGACAAGTCCGCCTCAATCTCATCCTGAGTTGCAAATCGGAAGCAATAGCCGTCGAAGCGGCCACGCGATCCCAATGGGGAACTCGAGAATATCCGAACCTCGTCGGTCAGCGCCTCGACACTTCGAAAGCCGAGTCCCTTGTTGCCGATTCCTTCTCCGATACGCTTGTCGCTCGTACCGATATTGATGACCGAATCGAGGTTCGATCGGGTAAAGGCTCGCCCGCGGTTAGCGACGAGCAACTCGCCGCGATCGGCAGCAGAAATTAGGAGCCGGACGGCGATTTCTCCGGTGCCGTCGAGCGTGCTCGACGGGTGCGCATCATGCCCGTTTTGCACCAGCTCGAAAAGGACGCGGTCTCCATATTGGGTCCCGATGACCTCGTTGAGATTCTTCAGGCTTTCATAGACCTTGATTTTGCGCCGGCGGCCTTCGAGCGCATATTCAAGTTGCGAAGTCGCGATATTCGCGATCTCGCGAGCGAAGTCCCACGGCATGAGTTCGCAGTCGGCGTGTCGGGGCGAATCGCTGTCAGCCGTGATCGACAAGAATTGCTCCCTCCCTAGCGCTGCTCTGCTTGGTTGATCGTCGCGGTCCGTCCCCGAACGACGGATAACACAAAGGAGAGGAAAGCAAACCCTCTCTAAGGGATCGGGAAGGTCATGCCCTTGGAAATCGCCTCGAACCCGTAGAGGGGCGCATCGTATTACAAAGACTGGTTCGAGTAACGTCGGCTTTCTGGGTCTGTGGAGTGCCACGGGAACGACTTAGATGGCGCGCGGAACCACCATCAAAGCCCCTACGCAGAGTCTGAGTAGGGTCAAAATTCGCTTCATCGACCGTAAGCGATCCGAACTTGACTACCGTCAAACGCCGCCTTTTCTACGTTTCTTCCCCACACAGGATATTTCCCGCCCTTCGTATGGGCGTAGCCTTGGCAGCTATAGCATACTATGGAGGGCAATCGGCGGAATTTGGCGCACCGGGTACGATTCGAACGTTTGGCCCCCACCTTCGGAGGGCACAAGCCGATTTTCAGATGATCCAGACTTTCTGCATCGTGAGGCGAGGATTTTCTCATTTGGCGCCGTTTTGATCCAAGAACTGTTGTGGTTTCGGAGCGTCTCCCGCCAATGCCGCAGCGATTGAAGTCGAAATGGCGTTTGCGGCGTGACGCAGAGGATCGGCGTCGAGGTGCGCATATCGGTTCGTGGTTGCGGGTTGCGAGTGACCGAGGAGCTTCCCGACGATCGGCAACCCCAATGAGGCGCCTGCTCCTACGCTGGCAAAGGAATGACGTAGATCGTAGAGGCGTACACCTTCGAGCTTCGCGAAACGCCGAACCGCCACCCATGGCCGGTTCAGATCTGCGCGCGGCTTTTCGAGGCTGCGACCAGCGATCACGAAAGGGCACTTTTCGACGCGTGGAAGTTCGCTGAGCACTCGGAGCGCCGGTCCGCCGAGGATGACCGTCTTACGTCCCGTCTTGCTGTCGGGAAGAAACAGTGCGCCGCGTTCGAAGTCGACGTGACCCCACTCGAGGTTCAAGACCTCGCGTGGGCGCATGCCTGTAAGAATGAGAAGGCGGATTGCCGCCACGGCGAACGGATCGAAAATGCTGCGACGGTTTTCGGGTTTTACCCCGTGCTTCGACTGCGGTTCCTCGTCCATCCAAGGAATCCCTTCGGTTTCGGCGCGCTGCAGCGCTTTACCGAGGCGTCCCATTTCCTCGCTCGACAGGTAGCGCTCCCATCGCCTTTCTGGGAATCGTTCCAGTCGGGTCGCGGGGTTCTTGCCGAATTCTGTTTCTTCTCGCCGCGCGGCCCAGCCCCAAATCGCAGAAATGACGGACACGGCCGCATTCGCCTGGCGCGGTGTGGCGCCGAGATTCGAATGAAGACGTGCGACATCCGCGCGGCCGATCTCGACGATCCGCTTGGCGCCGAGTTCTGGTAGGACGTATTTGTCGAGCAGGCATCGATAGGATTCCGCCGTCCTCGGCTTTCGCTTGGTGAGAACATGCTGGGCCATGAAGTCTTCGGCGACCTCACGAAAGGTGCGAACGGCGCGCGCGGCGCGCCGCTCGGCGACAGGATCGGCCCCGGCCTCGATAGCGCCGAGGAGATTTAGCGCCTGAGCGCGCGCCTGTTCAGCCGTAGTCGGACCGAAGACGCCGATCTTGACCTTCTGCGAGCGCCCGTTGCGTTTGCATTGCACGACGAAGGTTTTGCGTCCCGATGGAAGAACGACGACGCCGAAACCCCGCAGGGCGTCGTCCCAAAGGACGTCCATCGACTTTCCGACGGGACACGCGAGCCGGTCGACGTTCGTTTTGTTGATTCTGCCTTTCGCCACGGGGGCCTCCGACAGTCGGGAAGGAGCGATTTCCACGTCGGATTTTAGAAGCCTATTAGAAGCCGATCAAATCCGAGCGGAGGGTATGTCAGCGAACGGTGGCGTATCTAAAACGGCGTAACCAATTGAAATATCGCGTGTGGTGCGACGGAGGCGAAGACAGGCGTAATCGATTTTCGCTCTTTGTAATCAGTAGGTCGCGGGTTCGAATCCTGCAACCGCACCAATTAAATCAATAACTTGTGTGACGGAAGGTGGTTGATGAAAATTATACCGGACCCGTAGCGGACCTGCTGGTCGAGCTTCCACCTACCCTCACTTTTCCTACGGGGCGAATTCGGCGTCCATCGTTTGGAACGGAGGCTTTGTTCGCTGGTTGGCACGTGTTTATTGGTCGCTTACGATACGAAGTGACCACATCGGGCTAAGCCTCTCTCATTTGTTGACTTATATGGCAACGATCCCTACCTTATGCCTTCGAGGAGCGCTGCAGAAGGTAACCGTCGACCTCGGTCGACGGGAGATTCCCGTCCGGGCCTTCTATGCCTTTCCGCATGTCATCGAGTGGCTCGAAAAAATGCTTCCGACGCTTGAATCTGTCCTAGACGAAGGCAGGCAAAGCCCAGCTGAGCAGGTCGACTTCCTCCTCTACGATTTCATCAGAGGAGCCGACCTTTGCCATTATAAGCGTGCTCACATTATGGTGCCTAGCGAATGCGGAGTCTTCGAAATCAAGACAGCGGATATAAGGTTTTTCGGCTGGTTTCCTGCAGTGGACAACTTCATTGCGGCGGACGTGGTCACGGCTGTTTTCTGCAAGGAACGCGGCCTTTACGACGGTTACCGGGATCAGGTTCGACGACGAAGGGACCTCTTAGATCTCGATGTGCCCAAGTTTCTGAGCGGGGGGATTTTCGATGTCCTTTCTTCTTAAGCTCGACCCGCGCCAACGGAAGGCTGGCCGCTTCATCGGCAGGGTGCGAGACGAAATAATCAAGGCTTTCACGAGCGAAAAGCAAGCGCGTGGTTTGACTCAAGAGCAAGTTGCGCAGGCTCTCGGGATCCATCGCTCACAAGTGAATCGCATTTTAAAAGGCGAAGAAAACCTGACTCTGAGAACGATCTCTGATCTGGCGTGGGCTCTGGACCGGGAAATTGTCTTCCGACTCGAAAAGCCTGAGTCGGTCCCAGGCCAGAACCACGGTGCGGAGCAGCCCGTTGTCGAAAAGCGCCATGTCGGAATTCACTGGCCGCGTACCACCGTAACTCACGTGCAGTCAACCGGACCGACGAGTGTTGTAGAGTCGGCGCTTTAGGAAGTCAGAAATGGAACCAACTGGTTATACCATTTTTTGTGACGACATTCGGTCGGAAGTGGGCGGAAAAATTTCGTTAATTGGCTGCTATAGTGGGGTCATGCTGGTTAGTGGTCATTTTCCAATAATAATTCCAAAATTCGGTCTCTCAATTACCTGTATTTCAGCTATGGAAAAACTAAGGCAGTTCGAGATTAAAGTCTTTTTGCCTTTGGATCCGGATGACAAGCCGTCCATAGCGGAGAATATTGCATTGCCTCCTGATGGAGTGGATGCGTTTGAGCCGTTTGTTCCCGACAGTGATCCAGATGTGTTGAGGCTTGCATTCGTAACGCGTAACTTCATTCTATCTCCACTTGAAATACGAGCGGAAGGAAACATCAAAGTTCGCATTGTTCATAATGAAAGATTGGTCAAGGCTGGAGCGCTGCGAGTTCTCTTAGCGCCTTCCGCCGAACAGCTGAATCCTACCAAAATGTAATTCTTTTCCACTTCTCGCAGGCGCTGCATCCGGCGTCGGGGAGGCGGACAAGGCTTCTCGACGTCAACGCCATGCCGGCTCCGGCACCTAACTCGGTCTCTATGCGGTTGAACGCCTCGATATATTTCAGCTTCCAGCGAAGCGCCTTCTCGCCGGTGTTCGCTCAGGTGCTCGAGGTTTCTCGGTTAGCTACGGCCCCTTCAGCTCGCTGCACCAAGAGTCGACCCAAGTCCCTTTCCCGGTCAGCATCCGCGCCCGATCGGACTCGGCCTGGTCATAGCCGCAGCGGTAGGCGCGCCCCGCCGCTATCCTGACGTTCATCGGGAACATGTCCTGCTCGACCTGCTCATAGACCTCGCGCTCCCACTGCACGCCATGGCGATGACCTGCGTGCCAAGCCGTAGCGAAAAGTACCGCCCATAGCGCGGCTTTTCCAATCCTCTTCCACATGATTCCGATCCTTCAAGAAAAGCAGCCTGTGAAACGAAGGCCTCTCACTTCCTAGGCCGAAATGGAGTGACCTCGGCCGTGAATGACCGCTTGTGGCCTCATTGACGTCGTATAAGCTGTAACTGTAGCATTTAGGTTGATTAATGGTTGTGTTTCAGAGAGGGCGCATGTCGATCTGTGCAATCATCCGCGCTGCAGCGTTTGCCGCGCCGGCTTGCTTCCTCGTCGCCTGTCACACGGGCGGGCGAGAGACGGGCGGTTTGGAGCCGGTCTATGTCGCGATCATCGATGCGGCCTATTCACCCCGTATCCCTACGCCGTGGGC
>NZ_LUUM01000316.1:0-1601 GCF_001644125.1 Methylosinus sp. R-45379 | reverse complement strand
GTACGCAGTGTCTGGATAACGGCCGCATCTACGACTATGAACTCGTCGAGGCCGTGCGGCGCATCGCGGGAAACGGCACAGGCGATACGCGCTGGAAGGTGCCGGGCGTGCTCGACTGGTCGACAGGCGTCTACCAACCGCGCGTCGATATCACCCAAGACACCACGACCCTCTACGCCTCGGACCGCGACGTTTTTCTCTTCCTTGTCGATGATCTCAATCCGATCGAGGCCGGTCGGCTGCCGGATGGATCGCCCGATCTTTACTTCCGAGGCTTTTACTGCTGGAATTCCGAGGTCGGCGCCAAGACGCTGGGCATGGCGAGCTTCTATCTCCGCGCGGTATGTCAAAATAGGAATCTATGGGGCGTCGAAGATTTCGAGGAAATCACTATCCGACACTCGAAATACGCCGCTTCGCGCTTTGCGCATGAAGCCGCCCCGGCGCTGACCCGATTCGCCGATTCCTCGCCCATGCCATTCGTGAACGGCATCAAGGCGGCGCGGGAAAAGATCGTCGCCCGCACCGACGACGACCGTGACGAGTTCCTGCGACGGCGCGGCTTTTCCAAGAAGGAGACGGCGAAGATCATCGAGACCGTGTTGGCCGAAGAAGGCCGGAGACCCGAAAGCATCTTCGATTTCGTGCAGGGTATCACCGCCGTCGCACGGAACAAGACACATCAGGACGCGCGTCTCGATCTGGAGGCGCGCGCCAAGAAGCTCCTGGATCGCGCAGCCTGAATGCCGGAAAGCCGGAGACGCGGAAATCCGTATCTCCGGCTTCGTGCATTCCGCATCTGCTGATCCTCGTTCCCGCGGCGTCGTCCTCAGAGTCAGAGGGCGGCGCCGCGCTTCGTGACGGGTTGCGAGCCGAGAGAGAGGCTTTCGGCCGCCCGTCACGGAGTTTATCCCAATGGCCACTGCTGCTCAGAAGATCACACTGTCGTCCTCGCGCGACATTCCTTTCAACAAGCTCGTCCTCTCCCAGGCGAATGTCCGGCGCGTGAAGGCCGGCGTCTCGATCGAGGAACTCGCCGAGGACATCGCGCGGCGCACCCTGCTTCAGAGTCTGAACGTGCGTCCCGTGCTCGACGCCGACGGCGCCGAGACCGGCATGTTCGAGATTCCTGCTGGTGGTCGCCGCTATCGGGCGCTCGAGCTTCTGGTCAAACAGAAGCGGCTCGCCAAGACGGCGCCCGTCCCCTGCGTCGTCCGGGATCCCGCGTGCGACATCCTCGCGGAAGACGACTCGCTCGCCGAGAACATCCAGCGTGCGCCGCTGCATCCGCTCGATCAGTTCCGCGCCTTTCAGGCGATGCGATCCAAGGGCAAATCCGAGGAGGACATCGCGGCCGCCTTTTTCATCGGCGTCAATGTCGTGAAGCAGCGCCTGCGGCTGACCACCGTGTCGGAGAAGCTCCTCGACATCTATGCAGAAGACGGAATGTCTCTGGAACAGTTGATGGCCTTCACCGTCTCGTCAGACCATGCTCGCCAGGAGCAGATCTGGGCGGCGCTGGAAAAGTCGTGGTCGAAGGAACCTTACCAGATCCGGCGCATGCTGACGGAAAAAGCCGTGCGCGCCGCCCAGATCTGCTC
>NZ_LUUM01000315.1:0-7413 GCF_001644125.1 Methylosinus sp. R-45379 | reverse complement strand
CGGCGCTCGACCTCCCCCTCGAAGGGGGAGGTGGAAACGCCTCTTCCTGCGCGTCCCCGTATCGGCCCGCCCCGCTTGCCCTGCGGCGGCGTTTCCAAGTAGACGGGGTATATGAGCCTTCGACCCGCAAATCCAGATTTTTCCCTGCCACGCGCCGCCCCCGATCAGAGCGGGGCCGCGGCCGGCAAGCGTTATGGGATCGCCATCGTCGGCAATGACAAGATCATCGACTGGCTGCTCCCCTTCCTCGAGAGCTATGCGCAGACCAACGCGCATCTGCCGCTCTATCTCGTCCCCTATGACGAGAATGTCGCGCAGACGCGGCGCGCGGCGGACATATACGGCGCGCATTTCATCGAGGAGGTTCCCGAGGCGATCGACAGACTCGCCGCCGAGCTCTATCCCGGCCCGTTCAACGGCAATCGCCGCCGGCTGCGCAAGCTGCAGGCCCTCGCCCTGCCGCTCGACGAGGTCGCCTATGTCGATGTCGATGTGGTGCTCTATCGCGATTTCTCGCCCATTTTCGGCCGGCTCGAGGCCAAGAAGACGGAATTCATCGTCGCCTCGCCGAGCTTCGAATATGTCTATAACGAGAAGAAGGCCAATTACCCCTTCCTGCGCGACGCGCTGCTGTTCAACGACGGCTTTTGGGTCACGTCCAACCAATATTTGAAGCTCGACCATTTCATCGAGACGATGCGCGAGGACGCCAAGCTCTTCCACGAGGTGCGCAAGCGCGGGCAGCTCTTCGCCCAGCCTCTGGTGAATTTCGTGACGCATCGGCGCGGGCTCGCCATCACGCTTTTGCCGCATTGCGTCGAGCGCGCCTCGCATGAGAGCTTCTATCAGGCGCCCGGAATCACCTTTTCCGAGGGCAAGCCGCTCGATCCAGACGGCAAGGAAATCTACTTCTGCCATTGGGCTGGGGCGACCGCCCTCCCCTCGACGGGCGTTTTCGACGCCTCGTGGAAGGAGTTTTCCAAAGCCTCCTGGGCGAAATTTCGCAAATAGGCCGAATTCCGCTATGAGACTGCCGTGCGGCGGCGGCCCTCCCTCCGGGACGGGTCGATTTCGTCGCACGGAACAGGACACATGCCTCGCCTACTTTTCCTCTATCTCGCACGGCGCATCCTGTTCAGCACGCTCGTCGTCCAGCTCGCGCTCATCGTGCCGGTCGTGCTCTCCTATCTGCTCTACACGCTGACCCCGGCGGCGATTCGCGCCGGCCTGCTGGCCCCGGCGCTGGTCGGCACCATGCCGACAGTCGGCTTCATCACTCTGCCCATGGCCATAGGCGTCGCCACGGCGCTCGAATTCGCACGCATGTCCAATGAGGGCATGATCGCCGTGCTCTATGCGCTGCGGCTGTCCGTATGGTCCATCTGCCGGCCGGCGATCGTCTGCGCCGGCGCGCTGGTCGTCTTCGGCTATGGGCTCGCCAATCTCATGGCGCCCTATTACGCCAGCGGCTTGCAAGACGTCATCAATGTGGTGCGCAACTCGCTCAATCACCGCATGCTGGACGCGGCGCATTTCTACACTTTCGACAATGGCGTGAAGACTCTCTATCTCCAGCGCTGGGAGTCGCCGGACGTCGCCGTCAATCTCTTCGTGCGGCAGATTTCCATCGAGAAGCGCCAGGAGGAGACGATCACCGCGGCGCGTGCAGAGTTCCGCCGCCAGCCCTCCGGCGTCGTGGTGGCGCTGTCCAACGGCAGCATTCAAACCAAGCCCTTCGACACGGACGAGGTCCGCATCGCCAATTTCGACGAATATGCGATGGCGCTGCCGATGCAGGGTAGCGAATCGCTGCCGCCGCGCAATTGGCGCGGCGTCTATGAGCTGACTCTGCCGGAATTCATCGCCAATTGGCAAACCGCCAAGCTCGACCGCCGCCAGGCCGGCGAATGGATGGCGGAGGCGGCCAAGCGCTTCGGCGTGCCTTCGCTCGCCATCGCGCATACGCTGCTCGCCATGGCGCTGGTCTTGACCTTCGGCAGCGTCACCGGGCGACGCGGCGGCATGAGTTCGCTGGTCATCATCGCCATTCCGGCGACGCATATTTTCTTTCTGGTGGCGCTCGAATCGCTGCTGCGCGCCGATGCGCGCTTCGCCTTTCTTCTGGCGGGAGCGGCGGCGCTCGAGATCGGCGTGTCGATCCTGCTGATCTACCGGCGCAACAGAAACACCAGCCCGATGCGCAAGCTCTCGGCCTTCGAGACCATCGCCGCGGAGCCGCAGACCCTCGCGGCCTGACCAACCTTCGTCATCGCGAGGAGCGAAGCGACGCGGCGATCCAGGGGCCGCCCTCGACTCCTGGATTGCTTCGCTTCGCTTGCAATGACGACATCACGCGGCGGCGAGCACGACCTCGCGATAATGGGGAATGACGACATCCGGCGCGCCGGTCTCGCGCACCGCGCCCTCGTCGATCCAGATCACGCGGTCGCAGAGATCGCCGAGGAAGCGCAGATCGTGCGAGACCATCAAAATGGTCCCGGTCTTGGCGAAATCGGCGATGAAGGCCTCGCATTTGGCCTGGAACACCTCGTCGCCGACCGACAGCGCCTCATCGACGATGAGAATATCGGCGTCGGCGTTGGCGCAGATGGCGAAAGCGACGCGCGCCACCATGCCGCTGGAATAGAGCCGCATTGGCTGATCGAAGAAAGGCCCGATATCGGCGAATTCGGCGATGGCCGGCAGGCGCTTCTCCACCTCCTTGCGCTTGAGGCCGAGGATCGCGCCGCCGATCATGGCGTTCTCGCGTCCGGTGAGCAGGCCGTCGAAGCCCGAGCCCAGCGCCAGAATCGGCGCCACGCGGCCCTTCACCTCGAAGGAGCCGCGCGTCGGCCGCGTGATGCCGCAGAGAATTTGCAGCAGCGTCGTCTTGCCCGCGCCATTGCGGCCGATAATGCCGACCTTCTCGCCCTTGCCGACCTCGAAGCCTATGTCGTGGAGCACCCAATGCTCCTGATAGAACTTCTTCCACAGGCCGAACAGGATCTGCTTCAGCTGGTCGTTGCGGTGCAGATAGAGCTGGAACGCCTTGCCGACGCCGTCGCAGCGGATGATGGGTTCAGATGACATCGACGATGACCGATTTGTAGCGCATGAAGAACTGATAGCCGAACAGGAATATCCCGTAAGACACCAGCGACAGCGCGACATAAGCGATGGGATTGGGCAGCACGCCGTCGAGCGCCACGCCGCGCAGCATCTCTATATAGTCGCCGACGAGATTGAGGCGCAGCCAGATCGAGATATGCGAGGGCATCTGATCGAGCCGATAGAAGATCGGCGTCGCGAACATCAGCACCGGCACGACCGACACCATGATATGCGCCACATCGCGGGTGAAGGCGCCGAGCGCCATCAAAAACCACACCACGCCGAGCATGAAGCAGGCGAAGGGCAGAATCAGCAGCGGCGCGAAAAAAATCGTCATCGGCAATTCGCCGGCCGTCAGCAGGCGGAAGACCACATAGACGCCGAGGCTGATGCCGCCATAGACGAAGGCGCGAATCGTCGCCACCCAGGCGATGGTCTCGCTGGGAAAGATCGACTTCTTCACGAAGGTCACATGCTCGTGCAGCAGGCCCGGCCCGCGATAGGCGAGCTCGCTGAACAAATTGAAGACGATGAGCCCGATGAAGATGCCGGCCGCGTAATCGCTGGTGCTCATGCCCGCGGACAATTGCGGAACCGTTATAGAAAACAAAACGGTATAGGTGAGCAGCATGATCAGCGGGGCGAGCACGGCCCAGAGCGGCCCGAGCACGGAGCCGCGGAATCTGGAGGTGAGCTCCCGCCGCACCACGGCGCGGATGAGCTCCCTATGGTGCCAGGCCCGCTCAAAGGGAGCGACATAGGCGATGGGCGGTATCTGAGCGAGCGACAGGCCGAACCTCCTGGGATCGAATGCGGCGGCGCAGCCGCATAGACCAGCTCGGCGCCGCCTCTGTCAACGGTCCGGCGCCGGGCGGGCCGGATCGGCCGGGCGCCGCCCGGCCAGGGTCGACCTCGGCTTGACGCGGCGCCGCGCGGTTCCTACTCTTTCGGAAAAGTTTCAATTCGAAAGGAAAGCCATGTCTGCCGTGACCGTCAAAGTCTCCGATGCGAGCTTCGAAGCCGAGGTTCTGAAATCCGACCAGCCGGTCGTCGTGGATTTCTGGGCCGAATGGTGCGGCCCCTGCCGCACCATTGCGCCGGCGCTCGAGGAGATCGCCACCGAGCTCAAGGACAAGCTCAAGATCGTCAAGCTCAACGTCGACGAGAATCCCAATGTCGCCGGCATGCTGGGCATTCGCTCCATCCCGACTCTCATCATCTTCAAGGACGGCAAGGCCGCCTCGCAGAAGGTGGGCGCCGCGCCCAAGGGCGAATTGCTGCGCTGGATCAACGGCGCTATATAAGCGCTCGACGTAGCGGGAGTGAAGGCGTAAATCCTCAGAGCATGAACCTCTCGGATTTTGCGCCTTCCCTCCAGTTCTCCCCGCAGGAGCTGACGGCGATCGTCCTCAGCCTGAAGGTCGCGGGGACGGCCACGGCGTTCTCCCTGCCGCTCGCAGTCTTCGTCGCCTATGCTCTGGCGCGCTGGCGCTTTCCCGGCCATGCGGCGCTGAACGCCTTCATTCATCTGCCGCTGGTCATGCCGCCGGTCGTCACCGGCTTCGCCCTGCTGCTGCTGCTCGGCCGCAAGACGCCGCTCGGCCACTTTCTCGCGGAATATTTCGGCATTGTCTTCGCCTTTCGCTGGACCGGCGCGGCGCTGGCCGCCGCCGTGATGAGCTTTCCGCTGATGATCCGCCCGATTCGTCTCTCCTTCGAGAGCATCGACGAGCGGCTGGCGCTCGCCTCACGCTCGCTGGGCGCAGATCCGCTGTGGACCTTCTTCCTGGTGACGCTGCCTCTAGCGGCGCCCGGCGTCATCGTCGGCTCGATTCTCGGCTTCGCCAAGGCGCTCGGCGAGTTCGGCGCCACCATCACCTTCGTCTCCAATATTCCCGGCGAGACGCAGACGATTCCCTCCGCCATCTACAGCTTCACCCAGACGCCGGACGGCGACGCCGACGCGCTGCGGCTCGCCGCCGTATCGGCGACGATCGCCGTGGCCGCCCTCGTCGTCTCGGAGATTTTGCAAAAGCGCGCCGATGCGACGCGAGCCGGCAAATGATCGGCGTCGATATAAAATTGCGCCGGGGCGATTTCACTCTCGCCGCCGCCTTCACCTCCAAGGCCCGCATCCTCGCGCTGCATGGGCCGTCCGGCTCCGGCAAGACGACGCTCGCCCATCTCGTCGCCGGCCTCGCGGCGCCGGACGAGGGCCATATCGTCGTCAATGGCGCGCTTCTCGTCGATACGGCGCAGCGTCTCTTCGTGCCGCCGGAGAAGCGCCGAATCGGCCTCGTGTTTCAGGATGCGCTGCTGTTTCCGCATTTCGACGTAAAGACGAATATTCTGTTCGGCCGCTTCTTCACGCCCAAGGCGGAGCGCCGCGTGCCATTCGAGGCCGTGGTCGAGACGCTCGGCGTCGCGCATCTGCTGCGCCGCCGCGCCGGCGCGCTCTCGGGCGGCGAGCGGCAGCGCGTCGGCCTCGCCCGCGCCCTGCTCTGCTCGCCGCGCCTATTGGTGATGGACGAGCCCATGGCCTCGCTCGACTATGACCGGCGCCAGGAGATCATGACGCTGATCGAGCGGCTGCGCGACGAATTCTCGATTCCGATCCTGCTCGTGTCTCACGCGGCCGACGAGATATTGCGCCTCGCCGACGAGGTGATCTCGCTCGAGCGCGGCGGCATTGTCGCGCAGGGCCTGCCCTCGGAGACGCTCGCCGCCGCGAGCCGATATACGGAAGGCGGCCGCTTCTCGGTGGTCAGCGCGCTGGTGGCGCATGTCGGCGCCTTTGACGCGCGTTATGGCGTGACGCGGCTCGCGCATCCCTCGGGCGAGATCGTCGTCGCGGCGCATATCGTCAACGGCGACCGGAAGGTGCGCGCGCTCATCAACGCCACCGATGTGGCGCTCGCCTACCGCAAGCCGGAGAACACCAGCATACGCACCGTGCTTCTCGGCCGCATCGTCGCGATCGACGAGGACGCGAGTCCGCTCGCCTTCGTGCGGCTCGAGCTCGAAGGCGGCGATCGGCTCATCTCGGCGACGACGCGGCTATCGGTCGCCGAGATGAATCTGAGCGTCGGCGCGCAAGTCTATGCGCTGGTGAAATCGGTGGCGCTGGACGAGAGAGAACTCCGCGCAAACGCGTGAGCCCGCCGCTGCGCGAGCATGGCGACGCCGCTTCGCGGACGGCTCCCTCGGACACGAATCCTCGAACCGAAATCATAGGAATTCGTTAGCTCTTTCATTTAGATGTTTATTAAGACCTCCATGCGATCTTCAAAACCGCGAAGCCTCCGATAAGGGATCGCTTCGTATTCGCGCCGAACAGGACAGATGATCTGTCCGCCGCCGGCCCGGCCAGGAACTCGCGAGCCCATTCCGGCTCGCAGGACTCCGCTGGAGGCACGGCCAAGCGCGACGGTGTTCTCCAAAAACCTTCGTGACCAAGGCACAGCCGCCGGCCCCTCGCGCCGGAGCGATCGCTCGCGCGTCCTCGCTGCGTCCTACGCTCACGCCCGATGCGGACCGAGCGCGCTCGGGCCGAGAACCGTCACGCCGTCAAACTTTCGTTTCTTCGTAAACAGCTTCATTGGAAGCGGAGCGCCCGATGACCTCGATCTTCACCTCTCTCACCGCCACTCAGGTTGCCGGGCTCACCACGACGATCATATCCAATCTGACGACAACGGACATAGCGGCGCTCAGCACCACGCAGGCGGCGGCGCTCAAATCGACGCAGCTCAACGCGCTCAACTCGACCGATCTCCAATCTTTCGCGCAGACGCAGATCGCAGCGCTCTCGGCCAACGCCATCGCCGGCCTCTCGCTCGCGCAGATCGGCAATTTGACGACGACGCAAGCCGACGAATTCACCGCCACTCAGGTCGCGGCGCTCACCTCCTCGCAGATCGGCGCGCTCACCTCGACCGAGCTGGAGGGATGGGACGCCACACAGATCGGCGCGCTCACCTCCACGCAAATCGGCAAGCTCACCACCACGGCGATCAGCAATCTTTCGACGACGCAGATTACTTCGCTGAGCCAGACGCAGGTGCGCGGCCTCACCACCTCGCAGCTCAATGCGCTGAGCACCGACGATCTCATCGCGGTCAATCTCGCCAATCTGACCACCTCCCAGATCGCCGGACTCGACGGCGCCGCGGCCGGCAATCTCTCCACCACTCAGGCGGAAGGCCTCAGCGCCTCGCAGATCGGCGCCCTGTCGGCGACGGCTTTCGCCGGCCTCTCATCGACGGAAGTCCAGGCCTGGAGCACCACGCAGCTCGCCGGCCT
>NZ_LUUM01000314.1:0-11504 GCF_001644125.1 Methylosinus sp. R-45379 | reverse complement strand
CCCCCTCCCCCAGCCCTCCCCCGCTACGCGGGAGAGGGAGCAGGCTCCGCGCTTCATCGCTATTTCGCGTAACGCTCGCCGCTCCCCTCTCCCGCGTAAGCGGGGGAGGGTGAGGGAGGGGGCGCGAGCCGCTTCCCTCCGAGAGATTACCCCTCGAGCCCCAGCGCCTGACGCACTTTGGCGGAATAGCCGTAGAGATCGCCGCGCAATTGCAGGCGTCCCGACTCGTCCACGAAAGCGGTGAAATATTCGATGTGGATCGGCAGCGGCCGCGCGAGATTTATGTAGCGCTCGCTGGAGCCGACGAGCTTGCGCACGCGCTCCTCCGGCCAGCCGCTATTTGGCCCAAGCACCGCCTCGGCGAGGCGGAAGGGCTGATCGACGCGCACGCAGCCATGGCTCAGAGCGCGATGCGCCGAAGCGAACAGCGCATGATTGGGCGTGTCGTGCAGATAGACGGAGAAGTCGTTCGGGAACATGAATTTGATGCGCCCGAGCGCGTTGGATTCGCCCGGTTTCTGCCGCACGAAAGTCTGCCCCTTGCGCGTGATCACCTCATAGCCGCGCGCGGCGATGGCGCCGAGGTCGCCGCCGAATTTGGGCAGCATCTCTTTCGTCAGAATCGACGGCGGCACGTTCCAATAGGGATTGACGATGATGAATTGCATCTTGTCGGAGAACAGCGGCGTCGGCGTGCCCTCCTTGCCCACGATGACGCGGGCGCGATGCGTGACATGTCCGTCGCGGACGAGAGCCAGCTCGAAATCGGGGATGTTCACCTCTATGCGGCTCTCGCCGAGCTCGCGCGGCAGCCAGCGCCAGCGCTCCATATTGGCGATGATCTCCGCCTCCACCTGCGCATTGGAGCGGCGCGGCGGCGCGCTCGGCGCCTCGCGGCCCGGGGCGGCGTCATGCGCGACCGAATGCGCGGCCTCGGCGAAACGCCTGTCGAGCTCCGGCAGGCCGGCGCTGCGCAGTTCCACGAGCTTTCCCCGCAGCGCGCGATAGCCTTCATGCGGCGGATTATAGTCTTGCAGCAAATCGCCCGCGCGCGATCCTGCGGCGGCGATCGTCGCGATCACGGCGCCGGCGTCCGGCAGAGCGGGATGCGCGCCGATGAGACGCGACAGACGCCGCGGATCGATGCGCCCGCCGGAGGCCTGAGCCGCATAGGCGACGACGGCCTCCGACAATGCGAGCTCATCCGCATCTCCGCCGAGCTTCGTCTCCGAAGGATAGGCCAGGCCGCGCAGATCGAGACCATCGTCGCGCGCGCGGCTCAGCCGCTCTATCGCGGCGGGCGCCGAGGCGCGCCAGGCGCCGCCCTCGCGCCACAGCGGCTTATAGGCGCGCTGCGCATAAAAGGCGGCGACCGCCTTGCGACGCGCGCGCTGCTCTAGTCCGCGTGCGGCGCCGGCCCATGAGTCGAGCGCGACCGCGAAAGCCCGCTGCTCCTCGCTGAGCAGCGCCTCGGCGACATCGAAGCCGCCAACGACGGGAAGCACGGCGAGCGCAGTGGAGTTGACGATAGGAAGCAGCGCCGATGTCGTCGGCGGCGCGAAGATGTCGGCCGGCGGCTCTTCCATGCGCAGCCAGGAGACCTCGAGCTGCCGCACCAGCGGCGGCGGCGCGACGGTGAGCGGCGCGCGGAAAGGCGCGCGCGGCTCGGCGGCGGCGCCGGAGGACGAACCGAGCCCGACTGCGAACGCCAAAACGGACGCACGCGCGAAACTGCCGCGGAACACCATGCTCTTCTGCCTCACGCCACCGGGCGGCGCCACGCTTTCACGCGCACGATCCGCTCACCAATGCTCACGCGCGCCGCTCTCGACTCGCGCTTTACGTATATTAACGTAAACGGGTTAATGCTTGGAATAAGCTTCCGCGCCCCGCCGCCACAAAGATTGCCGTTCCATTAACGACGCGGCGGCGACGGAGTCGAGTTGCGGCTATCGCGCGCCCGTCTCGCAATTAGCTGGGCGCGACCTTTTGTAGCCGCCGCGCTTTCCGCCGCAAATTCAATTTGCTCGAGCGCTTCGCGCCATTCTGCCGCAGGCGCGCGCAATTGTCGGCGATGAAAGCGCGGCGCAATTTTCTCCACGACGATGCGCTACGTCGTCGTCACAAAAAAAAATTGCACTGAGGGAGAATCGTCATGCACAGCAATGCGGAGCTCTTCAAAGCCGTCGCCGGCATCGTCGGCGCGCTCGCCTTCTTCATCGTCGTCCTTCACCAGCTCACCCGGCTGATCGGCTGAGAGCCTTCTCCTCGCGCGACTTCCCGGAGCGCCCCCCGGCGTCTCCGGGATTTTTCAAATCACGTAGATCCTGTCCGGCAGCTCCTCATGGCCGCCGGGCGGCACATGTTTCGACAAAAGCCGCGCGCATTCGCCGATCGCATCGACGAAACCATCGGCGATGCGCCCCTCGCGCACGCGCGCGAGCAGAAGATCGAGCGCCGCGCGCCAATCCTCCTGAGGAATTTTCGCCGCTATCCCCTCATCCGCGACGATGCGCGCATAGCGCTCGCCGAGCGAGACGAAGATCAGCACGCCGGTGCGGTCCCTGGTCGCCGAAACGCCGCGCGTGAAAAATTGCTCGATCGCCGCGCGATGGGCGCGCTCGCGCTTGACGAAGCGCGGCGTCAGCGCGAGCCGCAAGGGCGGCAGCGAGAACAGCAGCGCCGCGCCGATGAAGACGAGAATCTGAATGGCCAGAATGAGCCGCACGCCGAGCTCGGTAAAAAAAACGAGCGGCCAGGGCGCGATGAGCGCGATGAGCGCCGCCAGCAGCGGCGGCACATAGGCGTAATCGGAGGAGCGGCGCGCCAAGACGCAGACGATCTCCCCCGCCGTGCGCCGCTCGGCGGCGGCGATCGCCTCCGCTATGCGCTCTTTATCCGCATCTGAAATCGGCATCACCAATCCCCCGAGGCGCCGCCGCCGCCCGACGAGCCGCCGCCGCCTGAAAATCCGCCGCCATCGCCCCAAGAGGAGCCGCCGCCCCAGGAGGAGCCGCCGGACCAGCTGTCGTTCGACGGCGGGAAATAGATGATCGGCCCGCGCCCGCCGCGATAAATGCGCCGCCCGCCGCCGCGCGCATTGGCCAGCATGGAGAAGAAGACGAACATGAAGAGCAGGAAGATGATGAAGGGCACGATCTCGTCGAAGCCCGGCTCGGAATGCTCGGCGCGCACTTTCACGCGCTTCTCCCATTCGGCGGAATCGCCGCTCAGCACTTCGACGATTCCATCGACGCCGCGCTCGATTCCGGCGCCGAAATCGCCGGTCTTGAACTTGGGCGTCACCGCCGTCGCGATAATGACCTTGGAGAGCGCGTCGGTAAGCGTCCCCTCGAGCCCATAGCCGACCTCTATGCGCATCTTGCGCTCATTGGGCGCGATGAGGAACAAGACGCCATTGTTCACCTTCGCCTCGCCGAGCTTCCAGAAGCGGAACAGGCCATTGGCGAAAGTTTCTATATCCGTGTCCTGCAGCGACGGCACTGTGGCGACGACGAGCTGAATGCCCGACTTCTCCTCCAGCTCTTTCGATTTCGTCTCGACCGCCTGCCGCGCGGCCGGCGGAATAATATGGGCGTCGTCGACGACGCGGCCGGTGAGCGCGGGAAAATTGAGCGCCGCGAAGGCGAGCGCGGGCAGCAGGAGAAAGACGAGCAGAGCGAGACTTCGTGTCCCTCGCATCGTGGCGAAAAAGCCGCGGCGACGCGAAGGCCACGAAGGAAGCGACGGCATCAGCGGCGATCTCCCGTGAAAAACAATTCTAGAACTTCACCGTGGGCGCCTGCTCCGCGCCGGCGTTGGCGGTGAATTCGGCGAGCGGCTTGGTTCCGGCGAAGACGGTCTTGGCCCAGAGCAGCGTCGGGAAGGTGCGCAGCGAGGTGTTGAACTCCCGCGCCGCCTGAATGTAATCGCGCCGCGCCACATTGATGCGGTTCTCAGTGCCCTCGAGCTGCGATTGCAAGGCCAGGAAGTTGGTGTTGGATTTCAAATCCGGATAGGCCTCGCTGACGGCGAGCAGACGCCCCAGCGCGCCGGAGAGCTGCGCCTGCGCCTCCTGGAACTGCTTCAATTTTTCTGGATCGGTGAGCTGCGAGACATCGACCTTGGCCTGCGAGGCGTGGGCGCGCGCCTCTGTCACCGCGATGAGCACGTCCTTCTCATGCTTGGCGTAGCCCTGCACGGTGGCGACGAGATTGGGGATGAGATCGGCGCGGCGCTGATATTGCGCCTCCACCTCGGCCCATTTGGCCTTGGCTTCCTCCTCCTGCGTCGGAATCGTGTTGTAGCCGCAACCCGATAGCGAGAGAGCGAGGAAGAGAGCGGCTAGCAGAGACGGCCGGCGGAGCGAAAAATTCATCCGAAAGTCTCCTCATGACGTCATCCGCCCCACCGAACGGAGCGCGCCCATTACTTAGGCTGCACATGAGGGCTTGGGAAGTGCGGGCGACGCCGGAAGGGGACGAGTAGTGGGTCGGTTTGGGTTTCGGCTTGATGACCCTTATGGGACCTTCTCTGGCGCTCGAACGGAGCCACGGGAATTCAGGGCCTTCGCTATGAAGCCTTGCATGAAAATTCACATAGTCTATCGTGACCTTCGTCGCTCTGTGGTCCTTTTTCGCTCGAGCGCATCTGTGTAGATCTTGGGCTGACGGAGACCACCCGGCCCTCAAACCGGGCGCTCGCCGTTGTGCGCTTCCGGAGCATAGTCGAAGCCGATATTGCGGCCGAATAATCCCCTCGGCTGAGGACGGAAGCATGTCATCACTGAATCTCCATTTCCTTGATGCCCGCGGCGCACTTACAAACCTTCGCAATTGGCTTACGGCTTCTCTAAAAGAGAGCCACGATAGGGCTGTCGCCCTTATGCCGATTGGCCCCATCGATGTTATTGTGCAGACGGGAAAGCAGGTCATTCCCGAGAAAGGAATTCTCGGGTATTCGCCGGGGCCGGGAGTGATCTTCATCACTGTTGATCCTGATAATCCCGCCCTTTCTGCAAACTCAGAAGGATCATTTGAGCGAATGTTCGCCCATGAGCTTCATCATGCGGCTCGCTGGGAGGGACCAGGTTACGGGTCATCATTGGGGGAAGCATTGGTATCAGAGGGTCTGGCGGGCCATTTCGCTCGAGAAGTCTGGGCTGGCGCGCCTGAACCATGGGAACAACTCGATATCCGAGAAATCCGCCGTCATGTTCCCTTTGCGGCGCGAGATTGGGACCGCAAAGATTATAGCCACAGTGGTTGGTTTTTCGGTGTTGGCGAATTGCCTCGGTGGCTTGGATATTCACTGGGCTTTCAACTCGTCTCCCGGTTCATGGAGGAGCGGGTGGACCGCAAGGCTTCAAATTTGGCCAAAGCGGAGGCGCGAGCGTTTTTCGACAGCCTGACGAAAATTTGACAGGAATCGGGAGTCGCCACAGTCCGGCTCGCATGTCGGTCCGACGCAGCGACCAGCTCTTCCCGATGAAATCCGCTCCTAATGCTGTGGCGCATCGCGGGGCATTTCGATCCAAGCCGTCGCCTACGGAAGCGATGAATCCAGCCGAGCAGCCGCCGCTCTTTTCATGACGCTCCATTCGCACTAGCTTCGAGACCAGCTTGCAGTTTTCATCGCGACTCGCGCCGCCCCGAAAATGCGCGCGACCCGCAGCGGAGCCCCTTTCATGTCGACGGAAACCGTTCTCCAATCCTTGGACGCCGATCTGCCCGCGGCCACGGATCGCCTCTTCGATTTTCTGCGCATCAAATCCGTCTCGACCGATCCCGCCTTCGCCGGCGAATGCCGCCGCGCCGCCGATTGGCTCGCCGGCCAGCTGCGCGAGCTGGGCTATGAGGCGAGCGTGCGCGACACGCCCGGGCATCCGATCGTCGTCGGCCACGCCAAGGCCAAGCGGCCGGACGCGCCGCATGTGCTGTTCTATGGCCATTATGACGTGCAGCCGCCGGACCCGCTCGAGCTCTGGATCAGCGATCCTTTCGATCCGCGGCTCGTGCAAGGGGACAAGGGCGAGGAGATCGTCGCCCGCGGCGCCTCGGACGACAAGGGCCAGCTGATGACCTTCCTCGAGGCCTGCCGCGCCTTTCAGCGCAATGGCGGCCTCCCCTGCCATATTACTTTCCTCTTCGAGGGCGAGGAGGAGACCGGCTCCCCCTCCCTGCCGGATTTCTTCGCCGCCAATCGCGAGGAGCTGTCCGAGCCGGCGCTGGCGCTCGTCTGCGATACCGGCATGTGGAACGCCAAAACGCCCGCCATCACCACAATGCTGCGCGGCCTGGCGCAGGAGGAGGTGATCCTCAAAGCCTCCGATCGCGATCTGCATTCGGGCATATTCGGCGGGCCGGTCATCAATCCGATCCATGTGCTCGCCAAGATCATCGGCGATCTCCATGACGCCGAAGGCCGCGTCACGCTGCCGGGCTTTTACGACGGCGTCGCCGAGCTGCCCGAGGAGATCGCCGCGCAATGGCGCGGGCTGGAGTTCGACGAGACGGCGTTTTTAAAGAGCGTCGGCGTCGCGCGCCCGGCCGGCGAGCGCGGCCGCAGCGTCATCGAGCAAGTGTGGTCGCGCCCGACCTGCGACGTGAATGGAATCATCGGCGGCTACACCGGCCCCGGCGCCAAGACCGTGCTGCCGGCGCAGGCGAGCGCCAAAATCTCCTTCCGCCTCGTCGGGACGCAAGACCCGGAGAAGGTGCTAGGCGCGTTCCGCGCTTTCGTGCGCGAGCGCCTGCCTGTGGACGTGCGCGCGGAATTTGTTCCCCATGGCGCCTCGCGCGCGCTGCAATTGCCCTTCGGCTCGGAGGCGCTCACGCGGGCGCGGCGGGCCTTGCAGGAGGAATGGGACAAGGAGGCGGCGCTGGTCGGCTGCGGCGGCTCCATCCCGATCGTCGGCGCCTTCAAGCGCGATCTCGGCATGGACACGCTGATGATCGGCTTTGCGCTCGAGGACGACCGCATTCATTCTCCAAACGAAAAATACGCCTATAGTTCTTTCAAGAAGGGCTCCCGCTCCTGGGTCCGCGTCCTCGCCGCTCTGGCGGCGTGACATCCGGCGACGGGCCGTCATCGCGAGCGACGCGAAGCGATCCTTCAGCCGTAGGGCGGCCCCTGGATCGCTTCGTCGCTGCGCTCCTCGCGATGACGCCCCGATGAAAGGGAGGGGGATCGAATGGGGCTCCGCGCATCACGACCAGAGCCCCTGCCGGCGAGCGATTTCGCCCCGCTCTCCGAGCGTGAGGCGGCGGGCCGCCTCGCGCATTTCGGCCCCAATGAGCTGGAGCAGCCCGCGCAACGCTCATGGCTGCTGATCGCCTTCGCCGCTCTGCGCGAGCCCATGTTCGCGCTGCTCATCGTCGCGGCGCTGCTCTATCTCGCGCTCGGCGACATTCATGAGGGCCTGCTGCTCACCGCGGGCGCCTTTCTCTCCATCGGCCTCGTGGTGGCGCAGGAGACGCGCAACGAGAATGCGCTCGCCGCTCTGCGCAGCCTCGCGGCGCCCAGCGCCCGCGTGCTGCGAGCCGAGGGCGAGCGGCGCATTCCGGCGCGCGAGATCGTTCCCGGCGACATTGTGCTCGTCGGCGAGGGCGAGCGCGCGCCGGCCGATGGCGCGCTGCTGCGCGGCGACGTCCTCTCAGTGGACGAATCGGCGCTGACCGGCGAATCGGCGCCGGTCTGGAAAGCTCCCGCGACGCTGGTGGACCCGCTGCTCGATCCCGAGCCCGGCGAGGAGGCGCCCTTTCTCTTCGCCGGCACGCTGGTGACGCTCGGACAAGGCGCGATGCTGGCGACGCGCACCGGACGCGCGACGCGGCTCGGCCGCATCGGCCGCTCGCTCGAATCGATCGAGCCGGAGGAGACGCCGCTGCAAAAGAGCACCGGCCGCGTCGTCGCGATCTTCGGCGCGCTGGGCATAGGCTTCTGCCTTCTCGTGGCGCTCGCCTATGGCCTCGCCTTCGGCGACTGGATTCAAGCGGGGCTGACGGGAATCACACTCGCCATATCGCTGACGCCGGAAGAATTCCCCATGGTGCTGGCGGTGTTTCTGGCGCTCGGCTCCTATCGTCTGGCGCGGCGCAATGTGCTGGCGCGCCGCTCGGCCGTCATCGAGACGCTGGGCGCGACGGACGTGCTCTGCGTCGACAAGACCGGCACGCTGACGCAAAACCGCATGGAGGCGGCGTTTTTCCTGCGCGGCGCGGACATCTGGCGGCCGGGCGAAGCCACAATGCCCGACGAGATCGCGCCATTGCTGGACGCCGCTTTGCGCGCCAGCGCCGCCGATCCCTCCGATCCGATGGATCGCGCTTTGCATCGCCTCGCCAGCGATCCGCCCGCGAGCGCGGCGATCACGCGCAGCTTTCCGCTGCGGCCGGAGACGCTCGCCTTCGTGCAGACATGGCGCGCAGCCGACGAAGGCCTCGCCTCCTTCGCCAAAGGCGCACCGGAGGCGATCGCCGGCCTCTGCCGCCTGGACGCCGACGCGCTGCGCCTTCTGACCGCCGAGGTCGCGACAATGGCGGCGCATGGGCTGCGCGTTCTCGCCGTCGCCACGCATCAAGGGCCATTGCCGCGCGAGGACGCCCCCGGCTCGGGCGTTTTCGCGCTCGACGGGCTCGTCGGCTTTCTCGACCCGCTGCGCGAGGATGTCCCCGAAGCCGTCGCGCTGGCGGCGCGCGCCGGAATTCATGTGGTGATGATCACCGGCGATTATCCGGCGACGGCGCTCGCCATAGCGCGTCAGGCCGGAATAGAGGCGCAGGCCGGCGCGATCAGCGGCGCCGAGATCGCCGCCTTGAACGACGCCGCGCTGGATGAAGCCGTCGAGACCACGCGCGTCTTCGCGCGCATCCGCCCGGAGCAGAAGCTCGCTCTGGTGGAGGCATTCAAACGCAACGGCCATATCGTCGCCATGACCGGCGACGGGGTGAACGATGGCCCGGCTCTGCGCGCCGCGCATGTCGGCGTCGCCATGGGCCAGCGCGGAACCGATGTCGCGCGCGAGGCGGCTTCGATCGTGCTGCTCGATGATCGTTTTGCCTCCATCGTCGCGGGCGTGCGCAGCGGGCGGCGCATCTTCGCCAATCTGCGCAAGGCGCTGATCTTCGTGACCGCCATCCATGTGCCCATCGCCGGCCTCGCGCTCACGCCCATTTTGTTCCTGCTGCCGCCTGTGTTCTATCCCGTACATGTGGTGGCGCTGGAGCTCATCATCGATCCGATTTGCGCGCTCGTCTTCGAGGGCGAGCCAGCCGAACGCCATATGATGGAGGAGCCGCCGCGCTCTCCCGCCGAGCCTTTGTTCGGCCTGCGCCAGATCGGCGCCGGCTTTCTCGACGGCGCGGTTCTGCTCGCGGCGCTGCTCTGCGTCTATTTCGTCTCGATGCGGGCCGGCGAGAGCGAAGGGGAGACGCGCGCGCTGGTCTTCGTCGGCCTCGTCATCGGCAATCTGTCCATGGCCTTCGCCTCCGCCGCCGGACCGGGAAGCGCTCTTTTCGACAAGCGGCGCGTCGCCTTCTGGATCATAGCGACGATCACGACGCTCGCGCTCGCGCTGATCGTCTATCTTCCAGCGGTAGCGGAACTGTTCCGCTTCGCGACGCCGGAACCGAAGGCGCTCGCCTATGTCGTCGCGACGGCGCTGGTCGCCGGCGGCTGGTCGGGAGTATACAAGGTCGTTCGCAGACGCCGAGGACGATGATCCTCGCGGCCGACGCAGCTTCTCTCAGAGAAGCGGCAGCTCACCGGAATCGCAATGCCCTCACCCGACACGCCGCACGCCGCCGATTTCCGTCCCTCGCCCAATCACAATGAGCGGCTGACGCCCATCTCCGCGCTGATCCTGCATTACACGGGCATGCCGACGGCGGCTTCGGCCCTGGCGCTGCTCACCAGCGTCGAAGCGCAGGTCTCCTCACATTATTTCGTCGATGAGGACGGGACCATTCTGCAGCTCGTGCCGGAGGCGCGCCGCGCCTGGCACGCCGGCCGCAGCTTTTGGGCCGGCGAGACCGATCTGAACTCCGCCTCCATCGGCATAGAGATCGTCCATCCCGGCCATGACGATCCGCGCCCCTTCCCGGACCGCCAGATCGAGGCGGTGGCGGCGCTGTGCCGCGATATTTGCGCGCGGCAGGGCATAGCGCCGCGGCGCGTGCTCGCCCATTCGGACATCGCCATCGGCCGCAAGATCGACCCCGGCGAGTTCTTCCCCTGGAAGACGCTGGCCGAGCTGGGGGTCGGCCATTATGTGGAGCCCGCCGCCATCGCCGGCGGCTCCGCGCTGGAGACCGGCGCGCGCGGCGACGCGGTGAGGCGATTGCAGCAGGCGCTGGCCGATTACGGCTATAAGATCGACGTCACCGGCGATTACGACCAAGCCTGCGCCGGCGTGGTCGCCGCCTTTCAGCGGCATTTCCGCCCCGCCCTCGTCGACGGCCGCGCCGATTCCTCCACCATAGCGACCTTGCGCGCGCTGGCGGGAGCTGGCGCATGAGCGAGAAAAAATTCGTCGTCGTCACCGGCGTCTCCACCGGCATAGGCTACACGCTGGTGGAGGCGCTGACGGCGCAGGGCTTCCATGTCTTCGGCAGCGTGCGCAACCCGGCCGACAGCGAGCGGCTGCAAGCGCGCTTCGGCGCGGCGAGCTTCACCCCGCTCGTCTTCGACGTGACCGACGCCGCCGCCGTGGCCGAGGCGGCGCGGGAGACCGAGCGGCGACTCGACGGCGCGAGCCTCGCCGGGCTCGTCAACAATGCCGGCGCGGCGTTTCCGGCGCCGCTGCTCTATCAGCCGATAGAGGAGGTCCGCCTTCAGCTCGAGGTCAATGTGATCGGCCAGATCGCCGTCACCCAGGCTTTCGCGCCTCTGCTCGGCGCGAGCCCGGAAAAGCGCAACAGGCCGCCGGGCCGCATCGTCAATATGAGCTCGGTGGCCGGCAGCCTCGCCTCGCCCTTTCTCGGAGCCTATGCCGCCTCCAAGCATGCGCTCGAAGGCTTGTCCGACGCGCTGCGGCGCGAGCTGATGATTTTCGGCGTCGATGTGGTGGTGATAGAGCCGGGCGTGATCGCCACGCCCATATGGGACAAGGCCGAGAGCGCCGATTTCGGCCGCTATGATTCCACCGTCTACGGCCCCTCGGCCCGCAGGCTCCAAAAATGGGCGGTGGAGAAGGGCCGGCTCGGGCCGCCGCCGGAGCGCGTCGCCGCCGCCGTGCTGCGCGCGCTGACCGAGAAGCGGCCCCCGGCGCGCATTCGCGTCGTGCCGAACTATCTATTGGATTGGCTGCTGCCGCGCCTGCTGCCGGCGCGGCTGGTGGATCGCATTCTCGCCGAGCGCATGGGGCTGCTGCCGCCGGCCGAGGCGTTCCACCCTCCCCTTCAGGGGGAGGGTCGGCCGGCGAAGCCGGACGGGGTGGGGTGAAGCTCGCGAGACTCGGCGCGTCACCCCCTCCCGAGCGCCTGCGGCGCTCGACCTCCCCCCTC
>NZ_LUUM01000313.1:0-1490 GCF_001644125.1 Methylosinus sp. R-45379 | reverse complement strand
CGTTGGCTCTCGTCGGGGCGCTCCTCGGGGGACTGTTCGGCACTGCCGCCGCCTATGGTTATGCCGCTTTTTCGGATTGGGACTTTGCGCCGTCTATCATCGCCTTGCCATTAGCTGTCGGCATGGCGTTGGCCGTAGGGCTCTTGGCGGGCTTATATCCAGCTAATAGCGCTGCGCGGCTCGATCCCATAGAAGCCCTGCGAACAGCGTGATTGAAAGCCGCCGCCAAAGACATAATTCTGGGAGCTGCCGCGCGACACCTATGCTACGCGCGAGCCGGCTCAGCTCTGTTCAGATGTGAGTATCTTTTCTGCTTGTTTGATAACGTCCGCATTAGGAACGTAGACATCGCTCTGACCTGAGGCTTTTGCGGCGGCATAACCTTTTAGGTAGGCTTCCAGATCATCCACCGTGACCTTGCGGCCATTTTGCAGGCTCGTATCGCCTTGAGGGCCACCGCTGTTTCTCATATCAGAAAGGGTGTTGGCAAGATCAAATGCTGCTTTGCTTTGGCTTGGATTAGGATCCAAAAGATTTCCGTGGCTGTCGCTGTGGATACCTAATTGATTGCCATCACTATCATAATAGCCGCCATTTTTAATGGTAACGCCAGTTGTGCGTTGGATCAGATCTATATCCGAAGAAGTAAGGAATGAAAGCGTGTTGACGACGCCGCCAGCAGCTAACACGGCCTCTAATGTAGCGCGGGGGCTTCCAAAATAGCCAGATCGTAGCTGCTGCGGCGTTGCCGTGCTATTTGACGAAACAGTTGCAAATGCATCCTGGCCCCCATTTCCAGATGAGTTAGTGTTCTTCGCGGAAGCGCGCTGTTGGAAAAATAGGTATTGATTATTTGAATTATATACCTGCATTGTATTCCATAGCTCCAATTTACGACGGAGCTATTTTACCGCCTCATTCTTGCTTGAGGCTGACGAAATGTCTAGCGGTTCGTCAGGGGGGAGGGGTGATCGTTTGTCAAAGTTATTGAACGACATGATTCTTGCGCTTGTGGCAAAGTCGGCCCGGAGGCCGACTTATCGAGCTTGTAGTGTTGTAACCCTAGCCTTTAGACCGGGTGAGCATCATTCATTGCGAGCAGACGCTCACCGAAAAGTTGCCAGAGCCACTAATCGCGGGGTTCAGCGCTCGCGTCGGATTGGATGCGTTCTGTACATAAACCGTGACCGTAGGGTTCCCTGTGATCCCGGCCCAAACGACGGTATCGGAGCCTGGTGCTTGCGAGCCGGAGACGATACCGCACGTGCTGTTGAGGCAGATTTTTAGCTGAAGCGTGGGAGTCCAGGGCGTGTAATTCGGCCACGACCAACTCACGTAATACACGGTGCCAGAAAGCGTTCCCGCAGTAGTTGTCGATCTTTGATACCAGTTGTTCGTTTGATAAATGAAGCCGCCCGGGGCGGTCGTGGTGTTGCAGACAGATGCGTTTGCAGAGGATGCTGCGACGAACGCGAATAATAGTATGGAAA
>NZ_LUUM01000312.1:0-14146 GCF_001644125.1 Methylosinus sp. R-45379 | reverse complement strand
GAAAAACGCCTCGCCTTCGAGCAAAGTGAGCGCGCGCTCGCCGGCGAGACGCGCATGGTCACGCTCTCGGACGGCTCCAAGATCCAGCTCGGCGGAAGATCGGCCATCGCCGTGCATTACGCCGCCGGCGAGCGCGCGCTCACTTTGCTCGAAGGCGAGGCGTTTTTCGATGTCGCGCCGGACGTCGCGCGGCCCTTCGTCGTCACGGCGGCGGGCGGATCGGTAACGGCGCTCGGCACCTCTTTCGATATCGCGCTCGAGAATGACGGCGCCCGCGTGACGGTCGCCGAGCATAAGGTCGCCGTCGCGAGCCATGGCGAGAAGACGATCGTCGAGGAAGGACGTCAATGCGACTTTGGTCCGGCGGCGCCGACGAGCGCGCCCGTCCCCGTCGCCGTGCCGGACGCCACCGCCTGGCGACGCGGCAAGCTCATCTTCGTCGATCGTCCGCTCGGCGAAGTCGTCGATATTCTCTCACGCTATCACCGCGGCTACATCATCGTGGCGAGCGATGCCACGCGCCGGCTGCGCGTCACCGGCGTGTTCGACGCCGCCGATCCGATCGGCGCCTTGCGCGCGATCGAGGCTTCGCTCGCACTCGATGCGATTCACATCGGCGATTATCTCGTGGCGCTACGCGGATGAGACAGAACGCCGCATCATGCGCCTGCATTTTTTCGTCGCACGGACGTGCGTGTTCGCGCGCTCCATTCGTCAGAGTTCATAGAGGGACGTTTTCGTTCCCGATAAGAACTCGGAGAAGGGCGGATGCAGCGGCGATTTTTTCGTCTCGAGAATAGAAACATGGGCGCGACGGCGATAGCGACGGCACTGAGCGCTCTCGTCTTCGGACAAGAGCCGGCCATCGCGCATGTCGCAATGCCGGAGGCGGAGCTCGCCGCCGCAGTGCGCAGCTATGAGATTCCGGCCGGCTCCGTCGCCGCCGCGCTCAATCGCCTCGCCGACGCCACCGGCGCGCAGCTCGTCTATAAATCGCGGCTGACGCGCGATCTCACGACGCATGGACTCTCCGGCGCCTTCACGCTCGAAGACGCGCTCGATCGTCTGCTCGCCGGCACGGGCATAGGCTATCGCCTCACGCGCGACGGACGCAGCGTCGCCATCGTGCTTGCGCAGAACGAGACCACGCGCAATGACGCCGGCGCGGTTGCGTTGCCGCCGATCGACGTGGCAGGGGAGCGCGAGCGTGCGCTGCGCGCCGCGGCGCGTCGCGCCGACGGCCCCTTCACGCCGATCGGCGCAACAGAGATCAGCGGCGAAGCGCTCGATGCGCAGCGCGCCAACGCCAGCGACACGGCGCAGCTGCTCTATTCGGCGCCGGGCGTCGATCTCTATGAGGCGGGCGGCGTGTCGCGCCTGCCGACGCTGCGCGGCCTCGCCGACGATCGCATCAAGATTCTGCTCGGCGGAGTCGAGATCACCTCGGCCTGCGCCAATCATATGAATCCGCCGCTCTCCTATATCGATCCGAACAATGTCGGAAAGATCGAGGTGCTCTCCGGCGTGACGCCGGTGAGCAAGGGCGGCGATTCGATCGCGGGCACGATATCGGTGGAGCCCAAGCCGCCGATCTTCGCCAATCCGCGCGTCGCTTCCACGCCCGGCCTCGTTCCGTCCATCGCGCCCGGCGTTCTCGCCTCGGGATCGATCTCGGGCTTCTTCCGCAGCTCCAACAGCAGCTTCGGCGTCTCGGGAACGGCGAATGTCGCCACAGAGCATTTCAGCCTGCTCTATAATGGCGGCTACACGCGCGGCTCCGATTATCACGCGGGCGACAATGGACCGAAGGTTCTCTCCACCGGCTTCATCTCCGAAAATCATTCGGCGACGCTCGCCTATCAGAACGACGGACATCTCTTCACGCTGAAGGGCGGCTATCAGAACATTCCCTATCAGGGCTTCGTCAATCAGCGCATGGATATGACCGCCAATCGCGCCTATTCCGTCGACGCCGGCTATAAGGGCGCGTTCGAATGGGGAAAGCTCGAGGCGCGCGCCTTCTGGCAGCATACCGCGCATGAGATGGGCTTTCTCTACGACAAGCAGCCCGCCAATATGCCGATGAATACGTCGGGAACGGATTACGGCTATTCGCTGAAGGCGGAAATTCCGCTCGACCCCTCAAATCTTCTGCGCGTCGGCAATGAATTCCACGGCAATCATCTGAACGACTGGTGGCCGCCGATCGTCGGCAGCATGATGATGGGTCCGGGGACTTATTGGAATATCAATGGCGGCCAGCGCGACCGCATCGGCACATTCGCGGAATGGGAGGCGAAATGGTCGCCGCAATGGACGACATCGCTCGGCGTGCGCAACGATGTCGTCTGGACGAACGCCGGCGATGCGCAGGCCTATGACCCGCGCAATCCCATTCCCATGGGCATGATGGGCATGGCCAATCCGGACGCGACGGCGGCGCGCTTCTTCAACGCCCGCAGCCATGCGCGCACCGACGTCAATTTCGACATGACGGCGCTCGTGCGTTACCAGGCCGACGAGACGAGCACATATGAGCTCGGCTATTCGCGCAAGACGCGCTCGCCCAATCTCTACGAGCGCTACGCCTTCGGCGTCGGCGGCATGGCGAGCAGCATGATCGGCTGGTTCGGCGACGCCAATGGCTATGTCGGCAATCTCGATCTGAAGCCCGAGGTCGCGCATACGGTGAGCTTCACGGCCGCGTGGCGCGATCCCGTCGCCCATGATTGGGAGGTGAAGGCGACGCCCTATTTCAGCTATGTCGAAAATTTCATCGACGCGGATCGCATCGGCGGCTTCACCGACAAGAATGGGCGCTGGTTCCCCATTCTGCAGTTCCGCAATCACAAGGCGGAGCTCTATGGCTTCGATCTCTCCGGCCGCGGCAAGCTCTATGAGGCGCCCGATGTCGGCAGCTTCACGCTCTCGGGCGTCATCGGCTATGTCTATGGCGAAAATCTCGATCGCGGCGACGGGCTCTATCACATCATGCCGCTCAATGCGCGCTTCGCTCTCGAGCACAAGCTCGGTGGCTGGAGCAGCGCTGTCGAGCTGCAGCTGGTCGACAGCAAGACGCATGTGAGCACGGCGCGCAATGAATTGAAGACGCCCTCCTACGGACTCGTCAATCTGCGCACCGCCTATGAATGGGACGCGTTCCGCATCGATCTCGGCATCACCAATGTCGCCGACGTTCGCTATTATTCGCCGCTCGGCGGCTTCGATTACACGAATTACAAGAAGACGAGCGTCTTCGGCGCCGTGCCGGGACAAGGCCGCTCCTATTACGCGGGACTGACGGTGAAGTTCTGAGCTTCGCCTTTTGCGCGGTCGGGCGAGACATGCGATAGACGGGGCGAGAGACGCAGGCAGCGCCTTTCGTTCCGGCCGCAGCAGGATCGCCCGACATGCCGCTCACCGAATCGCAGCTCATCGGTACGCCCGACAATCCCGTACCGCCCAATGCGAAGGTCTTCGCCATTCGCACGGCGGATGGACGCAGCTTGCGCGCGGCGAGCTTCGCGCCGCCGCGTGGGGCGATCGGCACAGTGGCGCTGTTTCAGGGCCGGGCCGAGTTCATCGAGAAATATTTCGAGACGATCAACGATCTGCTCGCCCGCGACCTCCATGTGGTGACGCTGGATTGGCGCGGACAGGGCGGCTCGGAGCGCGATCTTTCCGATCCGCGCAAGGGCCATGTCGATGATTTCGCGCTCTATCAGCGCGATCTCGACGCTTTCATCACCGATGTTCTGGCGCTCGAATGCCCCTCCCCCTGGCATGCGCTGGCGCATTCCATGGGCGGCGCCATATTGCTCGATCGCGTCCATTCGGCGCGCTCGCCATTCGATCGCGTCATCGTCGCCGCGCCAATGGTCGATTTCGAGGGCCTGCGCTTTCCGATCGGCGCGCGCGCCATCGCCGACACGCTCGATATGTTCGGCCTCGGCGCCATGTATGTGCCGGGCGGCGGGCCGAAATCGCTGGAGGAGCTGCCCTTCGAGGGCAATCGGCTGACCTCCGATCCCGCGCGCTTCTCCCGCAACGCCAATGTGGTGCGCGCGGCGCCGCATCTCGCTATCGGCGATCCGACCGTCGGCTGGGTCAACGCCGCCTTCCGGCTGATGAAGCAGCTCAGCGCGCCCGAATACGCCCGCGCCGTGCGCACGCCGGTAATGGCGTTTCTCTGCGGTCGCGACCGCATCGTCTCCTCGCGCGCGATCGAGCGCTTCGCTCAAAGGCTGCCGGTCGCGAGCCTCATAGAGGTTCCCGGCGCGCGTCACGAATTGCTGATGGAGCGCGACGAATTGCGCGAGCAGTTCTGGGCGGCGTTCGACGCTTTCGTCCCTGGCGAGGCGGTGGATCGCGCCTGAGCGCTCTTCCGATCACTCGAAGGCGGTCTGAAAGCGCACGATCGCCCGCGCCACCGGCCGCGTCGGCAGATAGCAGAAGGAGTTGGTGGCGATTTTCGCCTCCTTGCAGTGCTCGTGCTCGGCGTTCCACTCATAGCCGAGCCGCTCCATGCAGGCGACGATATGATCATGCAACACGCGGCTGTTCTTGTGCCGCTCCTGGGGGAGCTTGCTCTCGCTGTCGAGCTCGCAATCGGTGACGTCTATCTTCAGCCCGGCGAAATAGCGTCCGCTGCTGCTGCCGGTGACGAAGACGAACTCTGTGGCGACGATGAAGGCGAGGCCGACGGCGAAGGCGACGCGCGCCTTGAACTTGCTGTCGAAGTAGTCGATGCCGATGAAGGACAGCCCGCCGAGCGCCAGCAATCCGCCGCCGAGCATGAGCGTCAGCGGAGCCACGAAGGCGGCGATATCCTCATTCATCGGCACATCTCCCGTCTGTTCCCGACGGGGCGCCGCCTTCCCCTCAGTCTCGAGGTCAAATGGAGCATGTCCTCCAACCGGCAAGCGCCCTGCAGGGGCGAGCGGCGAGCTTAGGCTCGCCGCCGCGATCGGGCTATTCGAATCTCAGCTGAAACGCGGTGATCGCGCGCTCGAAGCCGGTGGCCGGCAGATAGCAATAGGCATTGGTGGCGACCGGCGCATCCTTGCAATTGCGATGCGCGGGAGCCCATTCATAGCCGGCCTCCTGCATGCAGCCGAGAATGTGCTTGTGGATGACATTGACGTCCACGCCGAGACGCGCCTCCGGATGCGCGGACTCGCCCTCGAGCTCGCAGGCGGAAGTCTGCACCTGCTGCGCCTTGAAGAATGAGACGCTGCTGCCGGCGAGCACCACCTCGAGCGCGGCGAGAACGATGGAGCCCGCGACGAGCGCGGCGATCGCCTGGACGCGCGACTTCAGAAATTGAATCTCGATGAAGTAGAGCCCGCCGGCGGCGATCAGCGCGCATCCGATGACGAGAGCGAAAGGGGTGACAAAAACCGAGAGATCCTGATTCATCTGCTTCCTCCTGCATTACGAGCGCGCAAGCGCCCTTGTTCGATGATCTTCCGATCATCGGCATTGAGCAGGAGTCATCAGCCTCTTCGGCGGTTGTAGGGGGCACCCCATCCCCTGGCGCGCCGGCTATCGCCTCGCGACCTTATGTAGCTAATTCGATACATAAAGCCTGCCGGGTCGTCAATGCGCAGGCGGGCGGCGCGTGGCGGACGGCTTCCGCGATCCCGCGCGCGAGCGTATGAGCCGCCGAGAGGACAAGGCGAAACGCTCATGCGCAACGACATAGACGACATCGTCGGCTCCCGACATCCGCGGCATCCGGCTCTCGAGGCTCTTCTCGCCTTTTTGCAGCTGGGACTGACCAGCTTCGGCGGACCGATCGCCCATATCGGCTACTTCCGGGCCGAATTCGTCGAGCGCCGCAAATGGCTGAGCGAGACGGCCTTTGCCGATTTCGTCGCGCTCTGCCAATTTCTTCCTGGACCGGCCAGCAGCCAGCTCGGCTTCATTCTCGGCATGTCGCGCGCCGGCCTGCTCGGCGGCTTCTCGGCCTGGCTCGGCTTCACCTTGCCCTCGGCCGTCGCCCTCGTCCTTTTCGCCTATTGCGTCTCACAGCTCGGCGATGTCGCGCATCTTTCCTGGCTGCACGGCCTCGCGATTGTCGCCGTGGCCGTCGTCGCACAGGCGGTCTGGGGCATGGCTCGGAGCCTCTGCCCGGATCGCGAGCGCGCCACGATCGCGCTCGCGGCAATGATCCTCACTCTGGCGCTTCCCTCGGCCGCGGGCCAGATCGGCGCCATTGTCAGCGGCGGCCTCATCGGATGGCTGCTGCTCCCACAGAGATCGGCGCCGGCGTCGGCGCCGATCTCCGCCGGCTTCATCGGTCGGCGCGCCGGCCTCGCCTCGCTCGCTCTCTTCGTCCTCGTGCTGATCGGCGCGCCGATTCTCGCCGCTACCACCGGCGCGCATTGGCTCGCCATTTTCGCGGCTTTCTTTCGTTCCGGCGCTCTGGTGTTCGGCGGCGGCCATGTGGTGCTGCCGCTGCTGCAGCAGGCGGTGACGCCGCCGGGCTGGATCGGCTCGGACGCCTTCCTCGCAGGCTACGCCGCCGCCCAGGCCGTGCCCGGCCCCCTCTTCACCTTCGCGGCGTTTCTCGGCGCGGCGATGCGCGAGCCGCCCAACGGCTGGGCGGGCGCGATCCTGTGCCTCGTCGCCATCTATCTGCCGTCCTTGCTGCTGCTGCTCGGCGTGCTGCCATTCTGGGATGCGGTGCGCGGCCGCTCGGCCATGCGTTCGGCGCTCGCCGGCGTCAATGCGGCCGTGGTCGGCATTCTCACGGGCGCGCTCTACACGCCGGTCTGGACCAGCGCGGTCTTCTCGGCTGCGGATTTCTGCCTCGCGGCGACGGCCTATCTGCTGCTGGTCTTCTGGCGGGCGCCGGCCTGGCTCGTCGTCCTCTTCGGAGCGCTCGGCGCAGTCGCGATCGACTCCTTCGGCCGATCGCTCACTTGATCTCGGCGAAGCCCAATGGCTTGGCGTCGCTCGGCGCGGAGGCCGGCTCGCCCCGTGTCGCCGCGGCGATCGTCACGCCCGATTCTGCGCCCGCCGCCGCGGCGACGGCCTCGGGCGTATCGGAGAGAAAGGCGGCGAGCTCATCGGCGCCCCGCGCCGCGACCGCGGCCAGCGCCCGATCGTCGAGCAGCGTCCAAGGATCACCGGCGCCGGTCACGGCCACCTCGTCGGTGAGGCGGCGGGCGCGTCGTCCGTTGCGGTCGAAAATATCGAAGACATAGGCGAAGCGCGTCGCCCCTTCGGCGCTCGCATAGGCGGTGAGATAACCGCGCAGACGATAGGCGGCCGCCGGCTCTTCGGCGGCGGCTATGTCGCGGCTCTCCGTCGCGCGGGCGAAGGCGGGGCGGAAGCGCGCCAGCGCATCCTCCGGCGCGCCCTCCAGGCTGATGAGCGCCACAGGCGCGCCACGCGGGCTGACGCCGGGCCGCGGCGTCGGACGCTGCCGCTGCGCGAGCTGCTCGGGCCGCGGATGGCCGATCTCGACCGCCGTATCGACGCAGCCGGCGAGCGTCAACGCGCCGATCGCCGCGCAGAACGGCCCGCAAAAGCGACGGCTGGAGCGTTTCAGATCGCGCATCGTCTCCAGCACCCTCCGCCTCATGGTGAAGAAAGTGCTAACAATGATCCGGGCGGCGGTCCAGCCCCCGCATTCCCCATACGCAATTCCCTGTGGGACAAGGCGCATCTCCTTTCGCGCCGCCTTTTCGCCTCACTGCCGCCACGGACCGCATCGACGATCAAGCTCACGTTAACCTTACCGCGCTTTCGCGCGCCGCATCGGGACGCGCAAAGCTTTCGTCAAGGTTGACGGAACCTTCGCTTAACCCCTGCGCGGATAGGACTGGCGACAGTAGAGACCCGTCGTCAGAGGAGCTTAGAGGAAATGGCATTGCTTTCCGCCACGCGCGCCCTGCGCTTCGCCGTCGCCATTCTGGCGGCCGTCTCGCTCGGCGCCTGCGCCAAAAACGCCGAGGATGAGAACGCCGCGCTCGCCGGCGGCGCCGGCGCCAATGGCCGCGGCGGCTACGCCGCCCCCGGAAGCCCGCAGGATTTCGTCGTAAATGTCGGCGACCGCGTCTATTTCGAGACCGATTCGAGCGAGCTGACGCCCACCGCGCAGGCGACGCTCGACAAGCAGTCCGACTGGCTGCAGCGCTACGGCCGCTATTCCTTCACTGTGGAGGGCCACGCGGACGAACGCGGCACCCGCGAATATAATTTCGCGCTCGGCGCCCGCCGCGCCGAAGTGGTGAAGAACTACCTCGCCTCTCGTGGCCTCTCCGCCGGGCGCATCCGCACGCTCAGCTATGGCAAGGAGCGTCCGGTCGCGGTCTGCGACGATATTTCCTGCTGGTCGCAGAACCGCCGCGCCGTCACCGTGCTGTCGGGCGGCAATTCTTGACCCGCAAAATGCGCCGAGGACCCTCCCCGGCGCTTGCATCCTCGGCCGCGATGCGGCATGAGAGCCCCGACGGCGCGCCGTCACCGCAGGAGTGTAGCTCAATCGGCTAGAGCACCGGTCTCCAAAACCGGGGGTTGGGGGTTCGAGTCCCTCCACTCCTGCCAGCTCCTCCCAAAATTCCGCCCAACAAAGATCGCGCAGCCGGGCTTTCGGCGAAGCGCGATATCGAAGCGCATTTCGTGATCGGGATGTTTCGATGCGTTCCATACTCGCCAGCGCCGCCATTCTCGCTTTTCTGATTTCCGCCGGGACGGCGCACGCTTGTGGCGGCGGCGATCCGACGCCCGGACGCTGGTCGCTCGATCAGAGGAGCTACGCCGAGCAGAACGGCATGCCCTTCCTCGATCCGGGCAATGACACCCGTCTCAATCTCCTCTTTCTGATGAACGACGCCGATCCGGCGCTGCGGCCGAAGGACGAGGCGATTTCAAAGGGCGAGGAGAAGCTCGACTTCTATTCCTCTGTGCTGTTCTCGCGGCCCGATTTCACCGACGCCTGCCGAAAAGGCGCGGCGGCGCGCGACCGCAAGGACGAAGCCGCGAGCGCTTTCGCCGATGGTGAGGGAACGCGCTGCGTCTCGATAGAGTCGGGCCGGGCCGCCTTCACGGCTGCGGTCGAGGCGGGGCCCGCGCTTTCCGTCGAAGAGCGGCGGGCGTTGACGGCGGCGCGGGAGAAGATCGCCCCCTCCTGCCGCAATGAGAAAGCCGACGCGGCCGCGCCGAATGCGCTCGCGCAAATCGCGTCCTCGGCCGCCGGGCAGGAGTTCGCTTCCTATCTCATCGGCGCCGACGCCTTCTACGAAGGCGATTTCGATCGCGCGCTGGAGCGCTTCGGCAAGCTCGACTCGGCGCGCAACGCCTGGCTGCGCGAGGCGGCGCGTTACATGACCGCCCGCGCCCTGCTCAACAAGGCGCAGATCGGCGCCTTCGCCGATTTCGACGGAACCGCAACGCCCAATGTGACCGATCGCGCCACGCTCACCGCGGCGCAGACCGCCTTCCAGACCTATCTGAAATCCTATCCCACGGGGCGCTACGCCGCCTCGGCGCAGGGACTGTTGCGGCGCGTCTATTGGCTCGCGGCGGATGATGAGCGCCTCGCCGCCGAATATGGCCGGCAGATCGCGCAAGGGAGCGGCGCCAAGGTCGGGCTCGACGGCGTCGATCTGGCGCAGGAGATCGATTCCAAATATCTTTCCGCCGCCAAAGACCATGCGAGCCGCGAGCCGATTCTGCTGGCGACGCAGGATCTGATGAAGCTGCGCTCCGACGGCAAGGAGACGCATCTTGCCACCGCGGAGCTGGACGCGCAGGCAAAGGCCTTCGCCGGACGCGAGGATCTCTTCGGCTTTCTGAAAGCCGCGCGCGCCTATTACGCCGACGCCGATTTTGCGGCGACGCTGCAAGCGCTCGGAGCGCCCATCGCAGCGCCGCGCTCCTATCTCGCTTTCAGCCGCGAGACTTTGCGCGGTCAGGCTCTGATGGCCTCGGGACAATATCCACAGGCGATCGAGCATTGGACCAAGCTGCGCGGAACCGTCTCCAATCCCTTGTGGAAAGAGGCGGTCGAGCTGGGCCTCGCGCTGAGCTATGAGCGCGCCGGCATGGCGAACAAGGTTTTCCTGCCGGAGACGCGGCTCTCCTCGCCACGCATTCGCGCGATCCTGCTGCGCCACACGGCCGGGCCGATCCTGCTGCGCATGGCCGTGGCCGATCCGCAGGCGAGCGCGGAGGAGCGCAAGCTCGCCCGCTTCCTCCTCCTCTATAAGGAGGCGACGCGCGGCCAATATGCGAATTTCCTGCGCGATTTCTCGGCCGAAGGCCTCGCGCAGGACGACGCCGCAGCGCCGGAGGTCTCGGACCTTCCCAAATCGGCGATCTTTTTGTCCTCGCCCGCCAACGAGCCCTATAAATGTCCGGCGCCCAAGGCCGTGGTCGCGGAGCTCGCCGCCGATCCGCGCTCCGCGCATGGCCTGCTCTGCCTCGGCGATTTCGTCCGCCACTCGGGCTTCGCCCGTTTCGACGCCTGGCGTCCGGCGGCGGACGAGCTGGGCGGCGCCAAGGCAATTTTCCCCGGCGAGCCTTTCTCGCGGGGCGATGTCTATCAGCGGCTGATCGCCGATCCGGCGACCAAGGACGCCGACAGAGCCTATGCGCTCTACCGCGCGATCAACTGCTATGCGCCGGCGGGCAGCAATGATTGCGGCGGCAAGGATGTCGACAAGGCGCAGCGAAAAGCCTGGTTCCAAACGCTGAAGTCACGCTATGGCGCGACGCAATGGGCGCGCGGGCTGCAATATTACTGGTGAGATCGCGGGTTCTTCTCCTCGCGCTCTGCGCGCTGCTCTGTGCGTCTCCGGCAATGGCCGAGTCTGTCGTGCGGGCGGCGGATCATGACGCTTTCTGGCTGTGGGCCGGCGTCAAAGGACGCGCCGAGCTCGCCGCGGCGAAAACCATCTATCTCCATTCGGGCGAGATCGGGCCGGATCGCGACGGCATCGTCCGCATGAAGGCGCAAGGCGGCGTCGAGCCCGGCCCGCACAAGGCCGCTCTCTGGCTCGCCTATCGCGTCCGCAGCCTCGATTGGCCGCCGGAGATCGTCGCCCAAATTCGCCGCCGTCTGGACGCCTGGCGCGCACAGCCGGGCGGCGTCGCCGGCGTGCAGATCGATTTCGACGCTGCGACGCGCGGCTTGCAGAATTACGCCACCTTCCTGCGCACGCTGCGGCGGGAGCTGCCTCGAGGCTGCGCGCTCGGCGTGACCGGCCTCATGGATTGGGCGTCGCAGGCCGCGCCCGAGGATTTGAACGCGCTTTCGGGAAGCGTCGACGAGCTCGTCTTCCAGACCTACAAAGGCGCGCAGACGGTCGAGAATATCGACGCCTATCTGGCGCGGCTCTCGCGGCTTCGCATTCCCTTCCGGCTCGGCCTCGCCGAAGGGGCCCGATGGGCACCTCCGGCCGCTCTGGCGAAGCGGCCGAATTTTCTCGGCTATGTGGTGTTTCTGCGCAATCGCGCCGCGCCATGAGCGATCGCCTCACGCCTTGGGAAGCAGCCCGCGCAGACGCTCCGCCCCTTCCAGCGCCGGACGGCGCGGTGGACCTCCCGGCGGGAATCCCCCCGGCGGCGGTCCGGCGAAACGATCGCCGCGTGGCTGCAGGAAGGGTGGAGGCGGCACGGCGCGCACCGTCTTGCGGTCGATCCGCGCGCGCAAGAACACGACATAACGGCCGGCCGCCTCGCGCAGCTCGCCACGAGTCGTCTCGCCCGCGGCGAGCGCTATGCCGTCGGTCGAGTTGAGCGTGTCGCGCAGCCGCCCGCGCGCATAATCGCCGAGATTGGCGTAGAGGAACTCGCTCAGCGCGTCCGGCAGGAAAATCTGCGAGGTGAGACGCGCCGTTCCGCCGTCGATGATCTTGAAATGAATATGGGTGGTGCGGCCGGGATACCAGCCCGGATAGACGCTGGAAAAGCGCGCGCGTCCATCCGCTCCCGCGATCTGGCTTCCGCGCAAAAAGGTCTTGCCGGAGAGATCGAGCCGCCCATCCTCGCCCTGGCCGGGGAAGCCGGAATAGCGCCCCTGCGCGTCGCAATGCCAAACATCGATTCGGGCGCCGGGCAGCGGCGCGCCGGTCTCGTCCTGGACAGCGAAGACGATGTCCAACGGCACGCCGGCGAGCCCTTCGGCTATGTCCGCTCGCTGGAGATCGAGATCGAGATCGAGATAGAAAGGCCCCTCTTCCGCCGGCGCCGTCAGCGGTCCGGGGGCCGGCTCGGGAGCGGCCGGTTCCGGCAGGACCGCAGTCGCCGAGCCGGCCAGCGCAACGGCCACGAGGCCGCGTCGCGTCAAAGCAATTTTGTCACGCATGGAATTTCCTTGGTCTTCGTCAGCGCATGCAGGATGAAGCGGCCCGGTGTCGGATGCGCGGCGGAAAGTCTCTCTCTCGTTTCCGTCCCGTTTCTCGTCGCGGCGCGGCGCGGCGCGGCGCGGGGTAGGCTTTCCGCGCAGACGGGCTATAAGTCCCGCCGTCCCGCATCTCGAATGAGCCGATCGCCCGTGAAACGTCCCTCCCTCGAATCCTTCCGCCGCATCGTCGTCAAGGTCGGCTCCTCGCTGCTCGTCGATCCGCGCGAGGCGAAGGTGAAGCGCGAGTGGCTCGCGCGGCTCGCCGCGGACATCGCCGCTTTGCATCGCCGCGGCGCCGATGTTCTCGTCGTCTCCTCGGGCGCGGTGGCGTTGGGACGCAGCGTGCTCGGCCTTCCCTCCGGCGCGCTGCCGCTGGAGGACAGCCAGGCCGCCGCCGCCGTCGGGCAGATCGCCCTCGCGCGCATATGGGCGGAGACATTGGGCGATCTCGGCATCACCGCCGGGCAGATTCTCGTTACCTTCGGCGATACGGAGGAGCGCCGCCGCTATCTCTACGCCCGCGAATGCCTGACCCGGCTGCTGGCGCTACGCGCCGTGCCGGTCATCAACGAGAACGACACTGTCGCCACTTCCGAGATTCGCTATGGCGACAATGATCGCCTCGCCGCTCGCGTCGCCACAATGGCCAGCGCCGATCTGCTGGTGCTGCTCTCCGATGTGGACGGCCTCTACACCGCTCCGCCGGCGAGCGATCCGAACGCCAAGCTGCTCGAGGTGGTGCCGCGCGTCACGGCGGAGGTGGAAGCGATGGCCGGCGGCGCCGCCTCGCAATTCTCCCGCGGCGGAATGCGCACCAAGATCGAGGCGGCCAAGATCGCGACCACGGGCGGCGCCCATATGGTCATCGCCGACGGCCGCGTGGAGGCGCCGCTCTCGCGAATCGCCGCGGGCGGGCCTTGCAGCTGGTTCCTCACCCCCTCCTCGCCGGTGACGGCGCGGAAAAAATGGATCGCCGGCTCGCTCGAGCCCAAGGGCGTCGTGCATGTGGACGAAGGCGCGGCGCGCGCGCTGTTCTCCGGCAAGAGCCTGCTGCCGGCCGGCGTCACCGCTCTGGAAGGCGGCTTCGCGCGCGGCGACTGCGTCGTGATCCGCAATGCTTCGGGCGGCGAAATCGGCCGCGGCCTCGTGACTTACGACGCGCTGGACGCTGCCCGCATCATCGGCCGATCGTCGCGCGACATAGAGGGGCTGCTCGGCTTCAAAGGCCCGGACGAGATCATCCACCGCGACGACATGGCGCTCGCCGGCGACTGAGCCGGCGAAATCGCCAGCTCGACCGCGACCACAGCCCTTGTGAGAGCGAAAAAGCGCTCCCATATTTCTGGCGCCACGCCCGCGAAGAGGGCTGGTTCCAACTGGGAGAGACCTATGTCACCCGAAGAACGCCAACTGCTCGCCGGTTTGTTCGAGCGTACGCGCAGCGCCGCCGGCGCTCAGCGCGATCAGGAGGCGGAGAGTTTCATCGCCGAGCAGCTGAAGTCGCAGCCGGGCGCGCCCTATCTGCTGGCGCAGACGGTTCTGGTGCAGGATCAGGCGCTGCAGGCGGCCAATCAACGTCTGCAGGAGCTGGACAGCCGCGTGCATGAGTTGGAGAGCCGTCCTCAGCAGTCCGGCGGATTTTTGGGCGGCTTGTTCGGCGGCGCTCAGCGCCAGGCCCCGCCCCCGCCGCGTCCGGCCCCGCCTCCGGGCTATGGCCAGCAGCCCGGCTATCCGCAGCAGCAGGGCGGCCCTTGGGGCGCGCCCCCGGCCGGCGGCCCCGCCTATGCC
>NZ_LUUM01000311.1:0-3954 GCF_001644125.1 Methylosinus sp. R-45379 | reverse complement strand
TCTCCAAGGGGCACGATCCGGTCGCACGGTCGCCGGTTTGTTGGGGACATATCGCGCGTCCAGGCTGAATGAGATTTTGAAACGTCTGCGCGAGTTTGGCAACGACGGACGACGTCGTTGGGCATTACAAGCCCCCTCCCCCACCTTGACAATATCCAGAATATATTCCTATACTCCCTCACCCTCGCCGAACGGCAAGGGCCTCTCTCTGGGGTAGGAGCGGGGCCGGCGGGGGCGCGGTTTCGAGAGACGCGGGGCGGCTACCCTCGTTCACGCGCTCGACGCCACTCCGCCGGCGCGGCTTCTCCTTCGTGCGGAGGCATTTGGGAACAAATGCAAAAGCCGGCCGAATATCCCAGGCTCGCGCGGGAATAGACTACCTGAAAGGGAAAAACACACCTGGGTCGGGAGGCGGAGCAGAGGAGGGGCAGACCGCGTTCGGGACGTCAAAGCTTCCGATGCGTCTTTTTACAAAAAGGCCCTGGCCGACGGCGGCCGCGGCGTCCCGAACGACCTTGCATCACCTGCGCGACGCGGCGGGGCGCATTCGCGCGCCCTGGATTCGCGAGACGAGCCCACTCGCCAGCCCTCTCCCGCAGCCCTGCGGCCGTCATGGCCGGGACAAGCCCGGCCGTGACGTCGGGGGGCGACGAGGATGCGCGCATTCGATAGCCCGCTTCGCTGGCGCGACCGCAGCGTCGCTCCCCATCAATGCGCCTCGTCCCAATTCTGCGCGGCGCGGGCTTCCACTTCCAGCGGCACGGAGAGCGTCACCGCCGGATGCGGCGCCTCTTCCATCACGCGCTTGACGATGCGGATCGTCGCCTCGGCCTCTTCCTTCGGCGCCTCGAACACCAGCTCGTCATGCACTTGCAGCAGCATGCGCGCGCTCAGCCTCTCATGCGCGAGCGCCGCGTCCATGCGCGCCATGGCGCGGCGGATGATGTCGGCGGCCGCGCCTTGGATCGGCGCATTGATCGCCGCGCGCTCGAAGAAAGCGCGCTCCGAGGCGTTGGAGGAGCCGATGCGCGGGAAATGGCATTTGCGGCCGAAGATGGTGGTGACGAGGCCGTTCTCCCGCACGGCCTTGCGGGTCTGGTCCATATAGCCGCGAATGCCGGGGAAGCGCTCGAAATAGCGCTTGATATAGGCGGCCGCCTCCTCGCGCGGAATGGAGAGCTGATTGGCGAGGCCGAAGGCGGAAATGCCATAGATGATGCCGAAATTGATCGCCTTGGCGCGGCGGCGCACCTCTGACGGCATGCCCTGCACCGGCACGCCGAACATCTCGCTCGCCGTCATCGCGTGAATGTCGATTCCATCCGCGAAGGCCTGCCGCAATTGCGGAATATCGGCGATATGCGCGAGCAGGCGCAATTCGATCTGCGAATAATCCGCCGAGATGAGCACATTGCCGGGCTCGGCGACGAAGGCCGTGCGAATCTTGCGGCCGGCCTCGTTGCGCACGGGGATGTTCTGCAGATTGGGGTCGGACGAGGAGAGCCGCCCCGTCGTCGTCGCGGCGAGCGCGTAAGATGTGTGGACGCGTTGCGTCGTCGGATTGACGAAAGTGGGCAGCGCATCCGTGTAAGTGGATTTGAGCTTGGAGAGCTGTCGCCAATCCAATATTCGCGCGGCGAATGTGTTGCCGCTCTCGGCCAATTCGTCGAGCACGCTGGCCGAGGTGGACCAGGCGCCGGTCGCGGTCTTCTTGGCGCCGGGCAGGCCCATCTTGCCGAAGAGAATATCGCCCAATTGCTTGGGCGAGCCGAGGTTGAAGCTCTCGCCGGCGAGCTCGTGGATCTCGGCCTCGAGCCGCGCCATATCCTGCGCGAATTCGCCGGAGAGGCGCGAGAGAATATTGCGATCGATCGCGATTCCGCGCCGCTCCATCTTCGCGAGCACGCTCACCATGGGGCGCTCCAGCGTCTCATAGACGCTGGTCATATGCTCGGCGGCAAGGCGCGGCCTCAGCGCGCGCCACAAACGCAGAGCGACATCGGAATCTTCCGCCGCATATTCGGTCGCTCTGTCGAGCGGCACGCGCGCGAAGCCGATGAAGGTGCGGCCGGAGCCGGCGACGGCGGAAAACGGAATGCATTCGTGGCCGAGATGCTTCTTCGAAAGCTCGTCGAGGCCGTGATTATTGCGGCCGGCGTCGAGCACGTAAGAGATCAGCATCGTGTCCTCGATCGGCGCGACATCGATGCCGCAGCAGGCCAGAACGAGGAGATCATATTTCATATTATGCGCGATCTTCAGCACGCCGCGCGCTTCCAGCAGCGGCTTCAGATGCGCGAGCGCTTCTGCAAAGGGAATTTGCACGGGCGGCGGATCGCCGCCGAGCAGATCGGCGCCGGTGGGCGCGACATGCTGCAGCGGAATATAGCAGGCGCGTCCGGGCGCCGTCGCCAGAGAGACGCCGACGAGATCGCAGGACATGGGATCGAGCGAGGTCGTCTCCGTATCCATCGCGACGATTCCGATGGAGAAGGCTTCCGCGATCCAGGCGTCGAGCCGTTCGATCGTCGTCACCGTCTCATAGAGCGAGCGATCGATCTTCGTCGCGACGCCTTGCTCGCGCCGCGCCTCGGCGAGCGCGGCCGGGCCGAGCGCGCCCTTCTCCGCCGCGGGAGCTGCGGGCGCAGTCGCTTCCGGCGCGGGGAGGGCGGGCGTCTCGGCGACCTCGCCATTGCGGCCGCGCCATCCCGCCGGGCCGACAAAGGCCGGGTCCGGCTCTATCTCATTCGCCTCGACGCCATAGGTCTCCGCGGCGCGGCGCGTCAGCTGCGTGAACTCCATCGCTTGCAGAAAGCCGACCAGAGTCTTGCCATCCGGCTGATGCAGGCCGAGATCGTCGAGCGGAATCTCCAGCGGCGCGTCATCGACGAGCTTCACCAGTCTCTCCGACGTGCGGATCAGCGCGACGCTCAAAGGATCGGTCAGCGTCTCGCGGCGCTTGGGCTGCTTGATCTCGCTGGCGCGCGCCAGCAGCGTGTCGAGGTCGCCATATTCATTGATGAGCTGCGCGGCGGTTTTCACGCCAATGCCCTTGGCGCCCGGCACATTATCGGTAGAATCGCCGGCGAGCGCCTGCACATCGACGACCCTCGAAGGCGGCACGCCGAAATAATCGACCACCTCAGCGACGCCTATGCGCCGCTCCTCGCGCGCGCCCTTAGCTCCTGCTGTTCCCGAGGCGGGGTCGTACATCGACACTTTATCGTCGATGAGCTGCATCAGATCCTTGTCGGCGGAGACGATCAGCACATCGGCGCCACGCGCGCGCGCTTCTTTCGCGTAAGTGGCGATGAGATCGTCCGCCTCATAGACGTCCTGCTCGATCGGCAGCAGGCCGAAGGCGCGCACGGCGGCGCGCATCAGCGGAAATTGCGGAATGAGATCGTCGGGCGGGTCCTGACGATGCGCCTTGTAAGCGGGGTAGATCTCCTTGCGGAAGGAGTTCTCCGATTTGTCGAAGATGATGGCGAGATGCGTCGGCGTGAGATCGGCCGCGCCCTCGCGGATGAACTGAAACAGCTTGGCGCAGAACAGCCGCACCGCGCCGGTCGGCAGGCGGTCCGTGCGATAATTATATTTCGCGTCCTGCCGTATCGACTGGAAATAGGCGCGAAAGACGAAGGACGAGCCGTCGACGAGGAAGACGCGGCTGTCGGGACCGACGGGCTTATGTGTGAGAGTCATCGCGCGAGGAGCATGAACGCTAGGCCCTCATAGAGAGGGCGGAAAGGGCGCGCGCAAGATAGCCCCGATCCCTCGGCATGGATACCCCCGGCTCGGCCGCGGAGCGCAGGCAAAAAGGCCTCGCGCGGCCGAAGCCGGCGAGGCAGTGGGGATCGTCACACTTACGGCGTCGACGGTAATGTCTCCGCTGCGCCGTTGAACCGCCAATCGGCGAGCGGCGACGGGTCCAGCGATCGTGCCCCTGGAGAT
>NZ_LUUM01000310.1:0-3035 GCF_001644125.1 Methylosinus sp. R-45379 | reverse complement strand
GTCAGCGCTCTTGAGCACGCTCGAAGAGATGAAGCGAGACGGTCGCTCAACGGCAGAGTTGATAGCGGCTTCATTGGCGCAGATCGATGATGAGGACGGGAAGAGTGCTACTTGTAATCCCTTAGCAGTGTTGGAAGCTCGGGGGACAAGAGAGGTCGTCGACGCCGCGATCGCACTGTCTGGCGCGCGGGATCCGAAGTCACGAAGGCTCGGGGTTACCATTCTAGGCCAGTTGGGCTCACCCGCGCGCACCTTTCCAGAGGAATGCTGCGACGCCCTCCTCGAGATTATTCACCGCGAACAGGACAGAGATGTCTTGATAGCGACGGTGTTCGCCTTTGGCCATCTCGGAAACCGTCGTTGCGAGGGTGCTCTGATCGGGCTGCGCAACCATTCTGACGACGACGTCCGCCACGGCGTGGCGTTCTCCCTCTGTGGTGCGACTTCGGATGCGGCGGTAGGCGCTCTGCTGGAGTTGATGGACGATCCATATGAAAGGGCGCGAGATTGGGCCGCCACAAGTATCGGCCAGACCGTTTCGATTGACGGCCCCGAGATTCGGGATGCGCTGCTGCGACGGGTAAATGACGCTGACGTCTTCGTAAGAGCCGAGGCGCTCCATGGCTTGGCTCGCAGGCGCGACGACCGCGTCGTGCCTTACTTGGTCGCCGAAATCTCGGCGGCGGGCGAGCACGAAGGACTCTTCGTGGACGCCGCCAAATCATATCTCGGCTTCAGCGTCGATCCCGACATGGATTCCGAGGCGCTCGCGAGATTGCTGCAATTGCCGAACAGGCAATCGTAAAGCAAGCGCTCATCGTGAACGCAGGATCCTCGCGTCAGCGCTCTCGGTGCGACTTCATCTCTTTGTGGATTTTGATGAGCTCGACGAGGTTCTCGACACCGAAGTCGGTGAAGGCCAGGATCTCGAGGTCGCCGAGGCCATAGACCCAGATCACGCCATCCTCGGGCTCCATTTCATTGGCGACGTCATGGAGGAAGTCGACGCTTTCGCCGAGCTGCGCAGCGATGCGATCGATGGTCGTGACGTGAGAGACCTTGTTGACGTGCATGGTCAGGCCGCCAGCGCCGGCGCGGCTTTATCCTTCTGGCTCCAGTTCCACGGCAGCAATTCATCGAGCCGATGCGCCGGATGCGCGGCGATGCGCGCGAGGACGTCGGCGAGCCAGGCCTGCGGATCGAGGCCGTTCATCTTCGCTGTGACGATGAGCCCATACATGGCGGCGGCGCGCTCGCCTCCGCGATCAGACCCGCAGAACAGCCATGATTTTCGTCCCAGAGCAATTCCGCGCAGTCCACGCTCGGCGGCATTGTTCGACACGCAAACGCGCCCGTCGTCGAGGAACAGCGTGAAGGCCGGCCATCGCTTCAGCATATATTGCATCGCTTTGGCGAGGTCATGTCCACGCGAGAGCTTGGCGAGCTGTTCGCGCATATAGCTTTCCAGCGCGTCGACGAGAGGTCGGCTCGACGCCCGGCGAACGGCGAGGCGTTCTTGCGCGCTCTTGCTGTTGATCGACCTCTCGATCTCGAACAGCGCGTCGATGCGGCGCACGATCTCCATGGCGATCGGCGACAGTGGAATCTCCTTTTTTCCCGCCGCCTTACGACGAACGTTCGCATCGATATCGGCCATGACGAAGAACGGGCGCCGCGCGTGCGCCCAACACGCCGCTTCGAGAATCGGACCAGGCTTGCGCTCCGCTGCATACAGCTTGTTGTAGCCGTCATAGGCGTCCGCTTGCAGAATGCCGAAGTAGTTCGCCAAATGGGTCTGCGGATGTTCGCCTTTGCGATCACGCGAGTAATAGAAAATCGCAGCGGGCGGTCCGGCGCCGCCGAAGGGCGCATCGTCGCGCACATAGACCCAGCAGCGGCCGGTGTCGGTTTTGCCCTTCGCCAGCACGGGCACGATCGTATCGTCGCCATGCAGGCGCTCGGCAGAGAGAACATGCTCTTCTATGAGAAGGCGCAGAGGCTCGAGCGCGGCGCAAATGGAGCCGATCGCATCAGCCATGGTCGACAAAGCGATCGGCGCACCTTCGAGCGCATAACGCTCCGCCTGACGGTTCAAAGGCTGATGCTGGCCGAACTTCTCGAAAGCGATCATCGCCAAAAGGCTCGGCCCCGCCCAGCCGCGCGGAACGACATGGAATGGCGCGGGCGGCTGCGTGATCTTCTCGCAGTCCCGGCAGGAGAACTTCTCCCGCACGGTCTCGATCACTTTCCACTGACGCGGCGTCGTTTCCAATGTCTGCGTCACGTCTTCGCCGAGCTTGCGCAGGCGCTGGCCGCCACAGCAGGCGCAGCTCGTCGGCGTCTCGATCATGACGCGCTCGCGCGGTAGATGTTCCGGGAATGTATTGCGATCCGGCCGTTTGCGCGTGAAGCCGGCGACCGCCGTCGTTTTCGCGACCGCCTGTTCCGCGGCGATCTCGTCTTCCGTCGCGCTCGCTTCCAGCTCTTCGAACATGAGCGCCAATTGCTCGAGAAGACGCGCCGACCGCTCCGATTTCTGCCCGTATATCTGGTGCTCCAGCTTGGCGATCTGAAGCTTTTGCGCGGCGATCAGCGCCATGTCTTCCGACGCCTTCGCGCGCGCGACGGCGAGCTCGGCTCTCAGTGCGGCGTTTTCGTCCAACAGGGCTTTGCCGACGGCGTCCATATAGCGAGTGAATCACAAATCTTTCGATTTGTGGCGCCCCAAAATGCGTCCGACCCCAGCTTTTTCGCTCATCCCGCGCTTGCTGGACGCCATGTCGATTGCGGATTTCGCCAATCAATTCCCTCGAGCATATAGGCCATCTGGGCGGCCGAAATCGACACGGCGCCCGCGCTCGCCGAGGGCCAGATGAACTTTCCGCGGTCGAGCCGCTTGGCGTAGAGCGACAGGCCGATCCCGTCATGCCAGAGGATTTTCGCGAGATCGCCTCGGCGTCCTCGGAAGATGTAGAGGTCGCCGGCGTGAGGGTCCCGTTGCAACTGCTCTTGAACCTGAAGCGCCAAGCCCTGCA